>CAKPLX010000164.1 GCA_934167785.1 uncultured Bacilli bacterium | reverse complement strand
GTTCAAAGATCGTGAATACCTCAAGAATCATAATTTCGGAACACGTACAATTACTGCTCCTGTTGGCTTGTGTACAGGTAAGCTGCTTGTGAACACAACAAAGCAGGGACCTGATAAGATTATGTCCTACGAGAATTTCTCATTAGTAGATTTGGTTCGCAGTTATATGACTAACGGCACTATTAAGGTTGCTGGAATTAAGTATGAAAATGGAACTTTCTCTACAACGAAAGATATTCCTATGGATACAAAGAATACTTATTTTTCTTTGAAAGAGTCTATAAAGGAAGAAGACAATCTGGAAGATCCTTTCCCTATTTCTGATGAATGGGAAGATCTGTTTATGTATTATGAGATTGCTGCAAAGAAGCCAGTGAATCATTTTGATCTTATCAATGTGTTTGCAATGACTGAAGACTTGGATATTATGATTGAGCGTAATCAGTTCCGATCTAAGGAAGAGTTGCTGAATAAGATTAAAGATCGTATCTGCAGAAGTAAGCTGTCTGCATTCAACTTTACTTACGGAAGTGTCTTAATTCCTATTTATCTTCGTGTAAGTTTATGGTTGAATGAGATTGCTACAGAAAGAGAAGTTACATTTGCTGATGTTTTGAATGCATACAAAACAGCTTTAGAAACAAGTGATTATACCGATTGTATTAATTATAAGAAAGTAGAAGCTTCCAGTACAGCCGAAAAGCAGATATCAAGTGAGGATGCAAATAAGATGAATCTCTTTGGATCATCGAGTGAGGCACCTACACAGACAGCAGCTGTAGCAACGGTGGAGGAAAAGTCGAGTCCTGTTGCCAGTGCAACCACAGAGCCAGTAAAGACTCAGGTAACACCTGTAAAGAGTGATGATAGATTTTCATTCATTAAACCTGCGGATAAGAAGCTGGAGTTCTGTGAGCTTTTAGACAAAAATGGTAATCTTGTCGGAGGTTTTGCTAGAGAGCTTTTCATCAAGAATACGAGCAAAGGGCCAGCAAGAAAAGTGCGTATTATTCTTGTAACAAAAGATGAACTTGAACAGATTCCGCCAGAGAAGATTAAGAAGAAGGAACAGATACGTGCCATAATCTTTAGATTGGCATTTGATATTTTTGCCTACGAAACAGGGCAGAAAGAGAATATTGCATTATTCTTCTCTAGTATGGAGAGTTTGCAGTATTACACTCGTCTGTTTAGTGATCTACATCGGGGGGATGCACTTTGATAATACTGAATAATGAAGAAATTAAAGAGCATACTTCATTATACTTGCAGGATTATTTAAGCAGAAAGCCTGGATACCTTGAGAGTGATTATCTTACAAAAGCATTCCCTAAGATTGAGGCAGAAGCAGCTAGGCAGTATCCATACACAGTAAAAATTCCGAAAGCACCAAAATACTTAGCTAAAGGGGATTTCGAACCAGAGTACGAATTTGTGGTAGATAAGCCGTTTAAGGGTTTGTACTCTGTTATTTGGTTTGGAAACTCTGCAAAAGGCTTAA
>CAKPLX010000163.1 GCA_934167785.1 uncultured Bacilli bacterium | reverse complement strand
CCATAGACCACACCACCCATTTGCAAAACAGTCTTTGCTGCGCTGTCCGCTGCGCCACCGGATGCGGAACGCATAATATCCGTATCATTTTTATTGCGCCACGCCCAGACTTTTTGAGGGTTGTTCCGATGAAACTCTGTATTCTCCACCGGGCATTTTTTCAGACACAACTTGCACTCGATGCAGTTGTTTTCATCAACGGACGGATACCAAAAGCCATCGTTGTTTTCCACCATAGAGATGCAGTGTTTCGGGCAGATTTGTTCACAGCTTTTGCATCCCACACATTTCTTTTTTATCCTTGCTATGTTCTCCATCTTATCCCTCTAAATTGCTTCGCAGATACTCCTTCGCCACTTCCCTATGTGCTTTCAGCAGCTCGTCAACTTTTGCGTAATCAATCGCTTTTTCATTTATATTTTCTGCATCTTCAATTTTCGTCGTCATACGATTCGCCAAGCCCAACCGCTCCAGCAAATCACTCAGTTTTTCTTCATTGCCATAGCTATTGTCCACGCTCTTGCGAATTAGTGTCATAAATGGTCGGTGTGCGATTACCGAGAAGATGCTACCGTGGAAGGTATCAGTAATGACTTCGTCTGCATTTCTGAAGTAGGCCAAAACCTCAAACGGCGAGCAATCCACAAAACGGTCTGCGCATTTCTGAATGCCGCCGATTGCATAGACTTTCAGATTTTTTTTCTTTGCATAAGCAGAAATCCAGTCTGCCTCCTCATTAGAAATACGGCCTGCATACGCATACAGAATCAGATACTTCTCGTCTGCCCGAATCTGCGGTATTTTATCGCAGCAGTTCATGTAGTCATAGGTCAAAACCGGGTCTAAGTTATAGACAGGCTCTCTCCCTGCAAGCTGCTCCACAATGGCTCCAGAATTCGCATCTCGTACAGAAATCGCATCAAATTTCTTCAAAAGCTCTCTAACTTCATCAGCCTTTTTATACTTTGTCAATTTTTCCAGCGTTGTATTGCCGAAGGATGCCGCATAAGTGATAAGCCTCTTTGCATGGTTATCTTTTCCAAACAATTCTGGTGAATAACCGACGTTAGAATTTTTTTGGATGCAGTTGAAAACCTCATCACTGCCAATCACAAGGCAATCCAATGTCGGGTTATAGTTCATTTCATCCATAATTCCTAAAAGCGGCATATACTTTTTGGCAAAAGACTGCTTATACCGGATAAATGCCAGTTTATGCGCAAGCGGTGCCTGATACCGAAAAGTTTCCAATCCTTTTTCCACCTTTCGGACAAACTTATTTTTGCTGTCAGCATTTTCCGTGATTACGGGTGTACCCACATGGTAGTCTACAAACTCTACTTTGCAACCCAATTCTTCAATCAGCTGCTTTAATGCGTATGCCTGCAAAAACGATCCATAGTTTGCAATGCGTTGCATCGACATGATTCCAACTTTTTTCATCCATTTATCCTCAATATAATTCATCTACTAGTTTTTCAAGTTCTTCATTAAATTTCGCATTATTGCTGCTCATGCCATGCC
>CAKPLX010000162.1 GCA_934167785.1 uncultured Bacilli bacterium | reverse complement strand
CAACATTAGATGGAAAAAAAGTAAGAATATTAGGATTTAATCATGATGAATTAGCAGAACCAACAACAGCATATGGTACATCAACAACAACAGGAAAAGCAGGAATAAGCTTTGAATATGTGGATTTTTTGACATCAACACAAATGAAGAGTAGCGATACTAATATAGGAGGTTGGAAAGATACAGCACTAAGAGAAACATTAAATGGAACAACATATAATTCATTAAGTATAAAGAAAAAAATAAAGAAAGTAAAGAAGGATTATATACCGACATATAATGCTGATTTAATATCAATAGAGCCAACAGAAGATTATTTATGGTTATTGTCATGTGGAGAAATATGGGACAATGGTTATAATGGAGGAAGTACAAGAGGACTAACTATAACAACAGAAGGAAAACAATATAAATATTATAAAATGAATTTAGAAAGTACAAAATATTCAAAGTCAAACAATATAATAAAAAAACCAAACGTTAATAATTCGGATTTTTGGTGGCTTCGATCACCTTATTATAATGATAAAGGATTTTTTTGCCTTGGTGGTTCTGATGGTAGTGGTAACTATGGATACTCTAGTAGCTCTCGTGGGGTTGCCCCGGGATTTTCAATTTAATATTATCGAAAAATTTCAAACTGAAAACTGTTGAACTGAAAATATTATGTGAGTGGAATCAACTTAACACATAACAAAATGTGTAAAAATTAAATGAAAAATCAGGAGGAAAAGTATGAAAGAAAAAAACATTAATGGTATAACATTAGTGGCGTTAGTAATAACAATAATAATTTTATTAATTTTAGCAGGAGTAGCAATAACAGCATTGACTCAAACTGGATTATTTGAAAATGCAAAACAAGCAAAAAATGCAATGGAGAATGCACAAAACGAAGAAAATACAATATTATCAGATTACGATAATAAAATAAATGAAATAGTAGGTGGAGCTGTAAGAGAAGAAAGTAGTAATAAAGGAAAAGTTTTATGGAAGAATAATGATATTACTTCTAAATTTGCTGCACAAACCGTAGAATTAAGTGATGATTTGGAAAATTATGATTATGTGAAAATATTTTTTCAAACATCTTATGCAAAAGAAACCGATGTGGTGGCTAATCAGTTTTTTTCAGTAGAAAGTTTAGTAATAGATAATAAAATATCAACATCACTAAAGACATCATGGTATGCATCAGGATGGGCAGGACATCCATTAATGTATAGAATAGTTAATGGTGAAAAAAATAAAGTATATTTTAATAATGGATATACAACAGGAAGTGGTTCTAACAATGCTATAAATGATGCAGTTTTGATTCCATGTAATATAATAGGCTATAAGTTCTAAAAAAATAAAAAAAGCATAAGTTTTAAAAAAAGACTTGTACTTTTTTTATTTTATTATTATAATATAAAAGAATTGGAGAAAAGCTATATGGAAATCGAAAAAATAAACACAAACAACAAAATAAAATCAATAGAAAGAATCAAAAAAATCGAAAAAATCTTTGTTGTTGGAAAAGGCATAGAC
>CAKPLX010000161.1 GCA_934167785.1 uncultured Bacilli bacterium | reverse complement strand
TTTTCTCTCTTTTCAGCCTCTTTAAATCCAATATATTTGAATTCTTTTCCATCATCCAAATACAAACTATCATATATTTTTTGAATATTAACAAATTTAGGGTCAATATCACTATCTCCTATTAAATATGGTGGCAAATCATTCTCTATCAATTCATTATTTTCACCATAAATCCACACAGGGAAGCATCCATATTCAAATTTGATTTTTATTACTTTCATACACATTCCTCTCTACTTTGGATTAGCACCAACTATAAATCCATTATTACCTACTGTAATAGCAACTTTATAAATTTCTCCGTTATATGTAAATTCATATATAGGTCTTCCAGTACCTCTTGGGTTGAAAAAGTGTAAAACGTTTTAAACTTTTTACATTATCTCAACTTTTGGCAGATTATGCTATTTGCGAGTTATCTACCTGATACCTTATTCTATTCGTTTTTGAGAATTATTTTTATTATAAATCATTACAATTAAAAAAGTGCTAAATTGTAAAAATTAGCACTTTTATTGTAAAAAATAACAAATTTTGTAAACAGTCAAAGCTTTTTTTCTAACATTTCCGGTAGAGTAGATGCCTTTGCGATGTCATTGCTGTCGGTCATAACCTTTAAAAGATAGTCCTTTTCCCTATACATCATGAGTTGTTCTCCAATTATCAATTCGTTTAAATTTTGTTTTATTATTTGAAAACGATGTTGCTAAACAATTGCCTGACACCCATACTCCAAAATAGTTCAAAATCATTTGAGTAGTATCATCCGCTACATGGCAATCTATGAAAGAGAATATGGCATCAGTTCATCAAGAAAACACAAAATATTTTCCTTGTTCTTCTATAGATTTTCTTTCAGTATCATAAAAATAAAACATTTCGTTTTCATATACCCAGACTACTAATACTGATAATATGATTCTATCTTGGATAAGCTGTTCCAATGGATATGTTTCAAATTTCTCTAATATCTCATGTAATTGCATGGTTTTAGCATTTTCAAGTATAAAAATATATTCTGGATTACTTTCCAATGCCTTTTTTATTATACTTGGTATATCACATTCTTTTATACTTTTAATATATACAGCAAAACCAAAGTGCAAGTTCTGCGAAACTTGTATTTCTCTTCTTTCATCCTGCTGAAATTGTTTTAAATATTCTTTAGATAAATCAATTATTATAACACTTGCATTCTCTATTTCCAATTTTCTACACAGTTTTAAGATAATACCTATATCACAGGGTAACGTATAAAATGCTTTACAAAAATTTATTTGGCCTATACTATTTTTTTTATTTATTTTAAACTTCATTTCTATTATCCTCATTTTACATTACTGACCGCACATCTCCACTTCTTCTCCTCTAAGTCCATGTTTCAATCCAGGAAAAAGTGACGACAATAGTATGCCAATTGGGATATGATAATCAGTAATTAAGTGCAGATGTAGCAATTTAGTGACTTCTGGACCAACTTTTACATCAATGCGAAAACTCTAGCCAATTTTTATCAGTGTTCCTCCTGCATTCTTGTATTTTAAGGAGTCTGGTGA
>CAKPLX010000160.1 GCA_934167785.1 uncultured Bacilli bacterium | reverse complement strand
TACTACGTAAATGGATCCGGGACGTCCTGGGGCATCTTCGTACCGGCGGCAGGTTATTACGGTGTAAAATGCACGAACATCGGGAAAAATGAAAAAGCCATGATGCAGGCATTAAGCGCAGGAAAGCCGGTGATCGCAAGCATGGGACCAGGGACATTTACCAAGGGAGGACACTTTATTGTACTCACCGGAGTGACAGCCGACGGGAACATAAAAGTAAATGATCCAAATGACAGTGCAAAGAAAAACCACATCGGCATGGAATTTTCAGCAGGGCTCATCCTGCGGGAATCCAAGAACATGTGGGTGTTTGAATAAGACAAGGAGAAAAGAAAACGCATGAAAGATAAAAATGGACTGAAAATCTTTATCCTGATCTTCTGCATCGGAGTTTCCATCCTTGGCATTTATATGCAGTTTTTCGGGATGGACAGGATAACGAAAAAGGATGGAGCAGAAGGAACACAGGAGACAGACGGGGAAAACATGGATCCGGGAGATAAAGAAAAAACAAATGGCACAGAAAAAACAGAAAGCACGGAAAGAAATGCCTTTGACATGGCAGACCTTCCAGATACTGAAAATGAAAGTGCAGACGAAACCTATACAGGAAAACAGGAGATAACGGTGTACTTCAGTAATACGGAGAAACTGGATCAGGGGCACCTGCCACTTTCCGTGCAGACGGAGCTGACAGAGGACGCACAGAAGTACCTCAAAATGTATGGATATGGGGACGTGACAGAGCTCTATATCGATGAGGAAAGCTATTCAGAAGATGAGGAAGCTGTAAGATTCCAGTGTTTTATGGATGGATACCAGGATAAGCTGCAGATTGAATATACATTTGGAGATTCCACGCTGCGGTTTTCCATCATAACAGGACAGGGCAGCACTGGGGAATAAAAAAGAACGGGGAAGTGAAAGACAGCATGGGAAGATATGACGAAACAGTAGTGATCTACTTTTCAAAAGAAGAATTTGAAAAAATACAGCTTGTAAAGCAGAAAATCTGGAATACATCAGATGCGGCGGTGTTAAGGCTGCTGTTGAGGAATGCATTATATGAGCTGAAAGATAAGGACAGCCTGGATGTCAGAATTGATCTGACCAAAGATTATGACAGGGAAGTGAGCGCAATGCGCGTTGTCCCGTTACAGCCGGATGAATACGAACTGTTTGACAGGCTTTACAGGAAAACAGGCTTTACCAAAACACTTTTTGCAAAGATCCTGGCAATGCCGCAGGCTGCAAAGATCATAAATGGAGGGAGCATAGAGATAAATGTATGACAAAAAACAGAGCCTGATCGCATATTTTACCGGGAGCACGTTTGTGCAGGTGATCTCAGACAGCATCACGGTAACAGAAAACATGGTATATAACACCGAAGTAAAAGATGAGATCGACTTTTTGAAATATGTAAAACAGAATATCACAAAATTTGAAAGCGTGGATATCGTCATTGTGGATATGTCTGTACTGACAAATACGGATGACGAGATTGTGACGGCATTGGAAATGCTGCGGACCATGTACGACCGGTTAAAGATCATCGTGTTCGCACCCTACAGGCAGACCGGGGATGAGTTCCTGGC
>CAKPLX010000159.1 GCA_934167785.1 uncultured Bacilli bacterium | reverse complement strand
ATCCATATTTCAGTTTGCTTTTGTTTTTGTAATGCTATTTTATATTTTATAAGTGCATATTGTACCTCTTCAAAAGTCTTATCTAGACATACTTTAGGATTAAATACAAAATTAGTTTCTTTATCTTTGTATGTAATCAATGCACTTTCCCATAATTTATATGAATTCCTTTGATAGTTTAATGCCATTGGTAATGTAAAATAAATATAGTTTTCTTTTGAAGATTTTTCTAAATGTGGATTTGCATCTTCTGGCATAACTTCACCGCCAAGACAACCTTTCTTCCACATATTATACAAAATGTCTACTTTTTTTAGTATTTCATCTTTATTATACATATTGCACCTCAATATTCATTTTTATACCTCCATATACCATTGTTTTAAAAATACACATTTATTGTTCTCATTTAATTTTATTTGATATATCATGTCATATGATATTGTATCTTTTAAAACAAAGTTAACAATACAACATTCATCATTTTCACATAGTATATTGAACTCAATATCACTTGTGTTCTGTTCTTCTATCTCTTCCCACATTTTTCTAATTTCTTCTATAGTGTTTATCCTTTCTGTAGGAGTTTCATAATATTCCACATTTTCATCAAATAAGTTAACTATATTTTGTACTTTCTTCTTTTTCCAATTTTTCTGTAATTCTACACACCATCTATAATAATCTCTCATAATAAAATGTTCCTATTTTTCTTTTTAATTGTCTTACACTCCAATTAGATTTTATACATTCGTTAGCATAAAATTGTCTAAAGTTTTCATCTTCGATTCTCATTAACAAATTATAATGTGACCAACTCAATTCGCTAGACAGTGTCTGGCGAATTGGAAATGTACGATAAAATTGCCTCATATTTTTTAAGTTTACAACTGTAAGTCCTTTTCCAAATTCACTTGTTAACTGTTCTGATAAATATTCTAATAGTTTTTTACCATATTCTACTTCTTTATCTCTAATTCTAGATATCTTTCCAGTATTTTCCTATCTCTTAACACAATAAATTTTGTAGCATATATAGATTGATATTTTGAAGCAACTAATTCATTGTAGGATTTTGTTATAATTTGCAAAGCTTTTTCAGGAGACTCCCATAGTAATTTTGCTCCTTCATCTCTTTCTTTTTCTGTTACATTTAATTGTTTAGTATCTTTTACAACTTTTCCTACGAATACATAAGAAATCTGTTTAAAATTGTTCAATGACTTATATTCTTCTGTTGTTCCTAAACATTCTATAATTTCTACTTGGCAACCAGTTTCTTCTAACGCTTCTCTTTTAAATGCTTCTTCTATAATACTTTATTTCATAGCTTTACAATGTTGGCAATTCTCTTTTCCATGTTTTACAAATTCCATTCAATGCCAAACTGTAATACTATTTTTAGTTCCTGAGTGCCAATTTCTTCTTGTTAATAAACTACCACAAAAGCCACAATATAGTCTACTACTAAAAGGATATTTTCTGCTAAAGTTACCTTTTCTTCTTCCAGAACCTCGTACTCATCCTCGTTTTAGTTTCATCTGCAAGCCTAATTTTACATGCGAAGAAATATTTTCGCTTTCTTGTTGTGCCATTGCACTTAATC
>CAKPLX010000158.1 GCA_934167785.1 uncultured Bacilli bacterium | reverse complement strand
AATTTATCCGATCCAAATATGTATTTATTTGGAAAAAAAGATAAAATATATTATCCAAGTAAAGAGTTTTGGAAAATTAACAGGTGATTTAACAGGTTTATATTCTAGAAGGATAAATAGACAACATAGAATTATTTATGAAGTTGATAAAGAAAATAATGAAATACATGTTTTAAGAATGTGGACTCGTTATGATAAAATATAAATGATTGATTTATATATTTGATTTGTCAAAAAAAGTTGCAAACCTATACGTTGTCGGCACCAGGTTTAATTTTACTCGAACTATTTTATTTAGTTCGAGTTTTCTTATATTTATTAAAATATTTATAAAGTAGAACTCCGATAATGTATTATAAAGTTTGATTATTACTTATAATTATCTGATAAGCTTATATCTAAAAAATAAGGATAATAAAGAAAGATGATTATAAAGATAATTAACTGAATTTTATGGTAAAATTTATATAGGCGAAAAGTTAGTCAGACTTGTCTGACTATTTAGAAAGAATCAAAAATATGGAAAAAGATTTAGTAAAAACTGAAATTAATATTATAGATAATAAAATAGGAATAATTCGAATTAGAAATGTAGATTATATATCACTTACTAATTTAGCAAGTTCATGTTTATAATGATTTCGAACAGTATAGAAAAGTAATTGATTATTATGCACCAAGTATTGATGATTCTACAATTGAAACAGCTATATGTGCAATTGGAAATAAAGGACAAATTGTTGCACTTGATAGCTTATTAGCTGAAATTATTTCTACTAAAAAAATAGTAGAAAATATACCACCAATAGTTCAAGATAAAAATATTATTTTTAATAATAAAGACAGTAAAACTACTGAAGAAATATTTGAAGAACCAAAAGTATTAGCTAATTGCTCATGTAGTATAGATGAACAAATAGAAGAAGATTTACAACGAGAAAATCAATCAAAAATTGAAATAGAAAGTAATAAAATGAAAAAATTAGTTAGGTAATATTTAAAGTATAAGATGGATGATTAATTATGGCAAAATAATGGGCCTAGTATTATTATCCAACTGAAAATAAAAATGGCGATATATATTATATTTTATATTCTGATTTTAATTATGACTAGCTAAGAATAAATACATAGTTTATCAATAATGTAATTGCAGCATAACAAATGGATAATTCTTTGTACCATAGAAGATAATAAATTATTAAAAAAATTATTTCTAGATAAAAAGTGATTTTTTAGTTGATAACTTTATTATTTTATATCCTTTAAATCAATCTAGTGCTAATCTAATATAAAGTGATAAATTTTATACCAATAATTTAAATATTTTTTATATATAAGGAAAGTGCGTTTTTTAAAAGAAACAAAAAAAGGACATAACTAAAAAATTATGTCATGTCAAAAAGAACTAAGACCTATTTAAAATTTTCAATAGGTATCATAGTACCATTACAGTAAGGGCATTCCATTTTAGGAGTGTCTTTCTTTTTAATAAATTTTAAAAATACCATTTTCTCATTTACGACAAAACTGGGAGCTGAATCCAATTTATGACATTTTTTATATAATAGAAAGTCATACTTAATGATAAAATTATATGGTTTTATTGTTATCAATC
>CAKPLX010000157.1 GCA_934167785.1 uncultured Bacilli bacterium | reverse complement strand
ACATGTTCTCAGCATTAAAGTCATTGAATTTTCCTTTTCTGTAGTATATGATGAACATACTCCCAGAAGCAATAATATAAGTAATAAAGAGGAAGAAAAATGATAATCAAATAAATCAGCAAAGCCATCATTATTATATAAGCCTGAAACTTTTCTGTTTTGATATTTTTTCTCAATTAACTGATTGACATTTATCAGATATTGATTATCTAATGAGTTTTGATACCGGATTGTATTTTCAACTATTTTTGAATTATATTCTTGAAAATCAGATATTTTCTTTATCCGTTCATTTAATTCTATCCACAGCTGTGCATCTCCGTAGGCATATCCGGAATAATAATCTTGAGGATTATAGTCTGTTGAATAATCTCCTTTTGAAATCATTGCTGTTGCTTGAGTGGCATTAATTGATATGTCCTCTATTTGTTTATCGGTTAGTTCTCCGCAGTACAATTTTGTCATATTATAACGACCTACACTAATATAATCACTTTTTCTAAACTGATAGTCGTTTCTGAAGATATTTATGCAATTTATAATCATAAAGACAACTATAACTACAAAAACTAAAGGTTGAAAATATACTTTTTTGCATTCGCTTTTTAGTATAATGTATTTATTTTTCATCACACATCCTCGGTTTATCACATAATTTCAAAAATATATCATCAAGTGACGGTTCCACACTCCGTGCGGTTTTATCCGGCTCATTTTGGGAAACAACACGAATTGTGTAATAATTGTTCTTTTTTACCACAGAGCTAATCGAATAGTTTTTAAAGTAATAATTTAGTTTTGAATCATCATTAACATCCAATTCCCATACATTGTTTTCTATATCACTGCAAACATCGCTTACTGATCCTTTTGAACAAAGATGACCATTTGATAGAATTAAAACTTCATTTGCAGTAGATTGAATATCAGATACAATATGTGTGGCAATAATAATTATCCGATTATCGGTAATCTGTGATAATATATTGCGAAAACGCATACGTTCATTGGGATCAAGTCCTGCCGTTGGTTCATCTAAAATCAAAAGGGAAGGATCATTAAGCATTGAAATTGCAATTCCAAGCCTTTGTCGCATTCCCCCTGAATAAGCACCTACTTTTTTATGTTTGTGTTCGATCAAATTTACAAATGATAACAGCTCGTCAATTTTATCCGGATTGTTGACTCCTTTTAATGCAGCCATGTATTCCATCATTTCCTGACAAGTAAAATTCGGATAGAACTTTGGATACTGCGGTAAAAAACCTATGTTACGTACATAATCAATATCATTTGCAATATGTTTTTTTTCATCAAAATAAAATTCACCTTGGGTTGGCATATAAAGCCCCATTAATATATTTATGAGCGTTGTCTTACCCGCACCGTTTGGACCCAACAAACCATAAGTACCGTCATTTAATGTAAATGAAACATCGTCCAATGCAGTGAAATTTCCAAATTTCTTTGTTATGTGTGATAGCGTTAGAGTATGCATTTTTCCCTCCTAGAATTGACGCTTTTCCATTCCGTTTTCACTTATGAAATAAACTGTTTTAGTTTTCTCATTCAATATTATATTTCTTGAAGTTGCATCAACATCAAATTCACTTAATAACT
>CAKPLX010000156.1 GCA_934167785.1 uncultured Bacilli bacterium | reverse complement strand
TTTGCTCATAAAAGGCTTGCTGCTGTCCATGTAAACAATCCATTTCCTGTAAAACTCCCTTTATGAGGCAATATGTCACGTTTATTCCAACAAATCCCTTATTTTCTAGCAAATCCTTTGCAAAAATATTTCCCTGATCTGCCGATTTATGTAGCCAGTTTTCTGCCAATTCTTTGTTTTTTTCATTGCCTTTCCCAAATAAGTATATCATTCCTAATTTGCATTGTGCATACTGATTTTCCTGTTCTGCTGATCTCTGCAGGTAGTCCAGGGCTTTTTCCATGTCATAACCGGCATATTCTTTATCCGCATAGATGCATCCCAGCTTATACTGTGCATACTGGTTGTCCTGATCTGCTGACTTCTGCAGATATTCTATAGCTTTTTCGATATCAAATACAGGTCCAGCCTGATCCAAATAAATCTTTGCCAGTTGATATTCCGCCAACGCATTATTTTCCAGTTTTTCCAGCATTTTTATAGCCCGGTCTTTTTCCTGTAAATCTTCATTTTCATATAAATGCCTTGCATAGACCAAAATTGCATTCTCATTTTTCAGAGATGCAGCCTGCTTTATATACTTCATTCCTTCCTTTTCATTTACTTCAGTCCCCATTCCATCCAGATACATTCTGCCTATTCTGTACAGCAAAGCATCGTCTGTGGCATTCTGCGCCATGCCAAGGAAACCTCCAAGAGCTTTTTCATAATACATCGCAGCCTTTTTGGCATCGGATTGTTCCTCGATGCCCTTTTTATAAATATTTCCAAGTTCATATGCCGCAAACGGATTTTTCTTTTCTTCTGACTTGATTAACAAATCAACCGCTACTTTTCTGTTTTCTTCTTCACTCTGATTATCCGTTGCAAATGCATTATTGGACAGATATATTTTCGCCAGGGAATACAGCGCATACTTATTTTCCGGAGCCTTCTCATACCACTGGACAGCTTTTGCATAATCCGGTTCTTCGATATTTCCTTTCGCCGTATTATATAATTTTCCTATTTTGTACGCTGCGTAAGCTTTTATGTACTCTTTTCTGCTTGTAGCATATACCTTTTTAAAAGCTTTCATGGCTTCCCTGTAGTATTCGACCGCTTCTTCTGTTGGAACATCTGTCAGTTCTCTTTCTATCAGCTTTGCGACTTCGTTTATTGCAATCGCATTTCCATTTATCGCTTCTTTTTCCAAAATATCAAATGCTTCCTGGATATCTGGTTCCTTGTCATATAGTAAAGACATTGCAGATTTATAAGAATCATTCCATTCCACATAATATTCCGGATCCGGTAATTCCATCTCATCCGGAAGAACCGGTTCACTCCATTTTTCGTTATCAATCAATTCTTCCTGGAGGGGAACTGAGTTCCCCTCGGGATAAAAATTCTCTTTCACTGGCTCTATTACGCTCTGATCCGTTTCGCCAAGCAATAATGGTTTTATCTCTTTTAATATCCTGTTGGATATTCTCTTCCTGATATCACGTTCCGCAGACTTTTTCGCCTCTGCCACCTCTCTCTGTGTCTTTCCGTATAAACTCTGCATTGTTCCGACTGCTTTCAAATATTTTTCCATTTCTGAATAAATATCTGTCCGGCTTAAAATCTGATCTACAATTTCATCCAGTTTTC
>CAKPLX010000155.1 GCA_934167785.1 uncultured Bacilli bacterium | reverse complement strand
GGTCTGGATTTGTACAGTGATGGAGCTGTTGAAGATGAAATGCTTGAAATGGTACAACAACATGATGAATCTGAATTGAATGGACTTGTAAGGGACAATTTCAGCTGGCCATTTTTATATCATTTTTCCCGGATAAGACAAAATATCGTGACATGGCTTCCTATTACCAAGGAACACAATGTTTTGGAAATTGGTGCCGGCTGTGGTGCTATTACGGGGGCCTTGGCGGATATGGCAGATCATGTGACCTGTATTGAACTCTCTAAAAAAAGGAGCCTGATCAATGCAAACCGCAACAAGAAGCATGACAACATTGAAATTAAGGTTGGCAATTTTACAGACATTGAGCCGAAGCTGACGGAGAAGTACGATTACATTACATTGATCGGAGTATATGAATATGCCGAAAGCTATATAAAGAGTGACAACCCATATGTTGATTTTCTTAATTGCATCAGAAAGCATTTAAAACCGAACGGCAGGATTGTAATTGCAATAGAAAATAGAATCGGGATGAAATATATTGCAGGATGCAGAGAGGATCATACTTCTATTATTGGCGAGGGGTTGAATCATTATCCTTTGACCACCGGAGTGAAGACTTTTGATAAGCGAGAGCTTTCACAATTGTTTGAAAAATGCGGATTTGATAATTTCAGCTTTTTTTACCCATATCCGGATTATAAGCTCCCATATGAAATATATTCCGACAAATGGTTGCCGGAAAAAGGAATGTTGACGCAAAATATCAATAATCTGGATCAATCCCGCATTCGTTGTTTTGATGAAAGTAATGCGTTTGATAAGTCTGTTGAATTGAAAATTTTTGATGAGATATCCAATTCGTTTGAAGTAATACTTGAGAATAACAACAAGAAAAATGAAGCTGGGATGCCAAAGGACAGCTGCCATGCAATTTATACCAAGTTTTCTAATGACAGAGCATCAAAATATGCGATTCTTACCAAGATACTGGAGAAGAGCGATGGAGAGCTTCGCGTTTGTAAGCTTTCTGCAGACAGTGCAGCTGCCGGACATATAGAGCATATTTTTGAATCGTATACCATATTACAAAACATATATTCAGAAAGCAGATTTTTCCCTAATCACGTTCAGAAGGAAAATGGACAGCTCTTTTTTGAGTTTATCAATGGAATGACTTTAGATAAGGAACTGGATACATTATTGTTTAATGACCGGCCGCAAGAGTTTTATTTATTACTGGATGATTTTGTGAGGGAAGTTAAGAAGGTATCGCAACAGTATTATAACATTGATTTAATTCCGTCCAACATTATTGTCTCAAATGATCAATGGAATGTTATTGATTATGAATGGACCTATAAAGTGGCGGAGCTTCCTGAACCGATGAGAAATCCCGATTTTTTGGTATATCGCATCTTACATTATTATTTGGATGTTTCAGAACGCAGACAGCAATATTTGAATACAGCGGACTTTTTTTCACATTTTGGCTTTTCGGAAGAAAAAACATATAAATACGGAAAAATCGAAGAAGAATTTCAGTGCTGGCTGGATGGTGATTATTACAAATTAATGACCGCCAAAAATGAACATCATAAACGTATTATTGACATTAATAATGTTATTACCGGAGGGGAAAGCGCACCATGGGATATATG
>CAKPLX010000154.1 GCA_934167785.1 uncultured Bacilli bacterium | reverse complement strand
GACAAAGTCATGGTATAATCATCTCTCCTAACGCAATAGAAAAAGATGAAAAAAAAGTTGCTATCTTAACATCTGAGATTTACGACACAGGCGGACATACAGAA
Organism: uncultured Bacilli bacterium; assembly: GCA_934167785.1. Next base: position 1,550 of record CAKPLX010000154.1, on the reverse strand, counting down.
CTCGCTATCAGATTCATAAACAAAAATAAAAAAGATAAAAACATATATTTTATATTAACAGCTTTTAATCAAAAATCAGAACTTTCCGCACCAACAAAATCCAAAACAATTAAAGAATTAGTTGGTTCTGAAAAGTATGTTGAATTTGATGGAGTTAAAGACTATGCAGAAAAAGTTATTCAAATATTTAACTATATTAAAGAAAACAATTTTTCAACAGTTATATCCAATATTCACATGCATGACGCAGTTGGAGCAGCTATTTTAGGGCTAATACATACATATTCTGATATAAAAATTGAATTTTGGAATCATGGAGATCATTTTTTCGCACTGGGAACCTCATTCGCAGATGTAATTTATACCAGAACAAAAAACGGACAAGCTGTTTCTCCATATTTGAGAAATAATTCAAAATGCAAAAATGGAGAATTCATTATTCAATATGACAAATCAAAAATTTTAACAAAAGAAGAACTTGCTAAAATTAGAGAAAGCTTAAATATACCTCAAAATGCGTTCTTAACTTTAACAGGCTGCCAACTTGAAAAACTCGGAAATGAATACTTTAAATTAGTAAACACAATATTAAAAAAGAATCCGAATATTTGGCACTTATTTATAACTCCGTCACTTTCTTATGCAGAAAAAACAATTAAAAAGAATTTCAAAAACAATCCAAGAGTTATTTTAATGAACGGCACTCCTGAATTTGAAAAATTTATTCAGATTTCAGATTTATACATTGACAGTTTTCCACAAGGCTCTGCACTGACATTAATTGATTGTATAAAATACAAAAAGCCTGTCGTTATAAAAATAAACGAAAAAGATCCTATCAGAAGTTTTGAAGAATATTTATACCCAAATTACGAATATGCCTTTAAAACTTCGAAGGGAATGTTCAATGGCATATCTAAATTAGCCAATGACAAAAACGAATACGAAAAAACTTCTGAAAATGTTTGGCATTTTTTTAAAAACAAATATTTAGAAGGAAATACCTAAATGAACGAAAAGACTTTTGATATTAAATATACAAATATCGCAAAAGGAATTGCGATTATAATGATGCTAATACATCATTTGTTTTATAATCAAAGTATTTATAATGAAATTTCACTATTTAGTTGGGACGGGTTCCACTATGGGATATGGTCCATTTTATCCACATTGACTAAAACTTGTGTTACAATCTTTGCATTTTTAAGTGCTTATGGTTTGTATAAAAGTTTTAGTAAAAATACAAACTTAAAAGATTTTTATATTCATAGATTTAAAAAATTATATACCGAATATTGGTTCATTTGGTTATTTTTTGTTCCATTAGCAATAAAAAAAGGAAGAAGCCTGACTTTAATATACGGTTCAAATTATATGAGCGGACTTTTACAAAATATTTTTGGCATTTATGCTCTTCGGGGGGGGGGCACGTACATGGCGGATTTAACGGCTCTTGGTGGGTTATAAGCCATATTATTATTTTCTACATATTGTTTCCTATTTTTTATAAAATAAGTAAGAATTCAAAATTATTGATATTTTTATTT
>CAKPLX010000153.1 GCA_934167785.1 uncultured Bacilli bacterium | reverse complement strand
CAACAGCCGGACGATAGAAAGGAATATCCGCACCGTTATCCTAAACGCTTGGAAAGATAATAAATACAAAATAGAAACTATAATGGGCGTAAAACTTACATCTCCGCCTACGGTGACGGAATTTATCGACGGTTTGGCGTATTATGTAAAAACAAGAAATAATATATATGAAAATATCATACAAAGGTAGCTCCTATTAAGGGTCTCCGACCGCAATTTTGCCTCCCTTGTACCCACGGGGCATGACATGCAAAGGGAGGTGGTTTTCGCAAGAAAACCGGAGGGATTGACCTTGATACGATAATCAGATTTTCAAGCGAATTCACAACCGAATATCGTATATAAACAAAATATTTTCAATCTCTCAGTCAGCTACGCTGACAACTCTCTTTACCAAAGAGAGCCTTGCTTTGTGGATTGCTTATGCCAAATTGCGGTTACAAATAAACATATTTATAAAATAAATCCGTAGGGGCGTTCATTGAACGCCTATGCAAACCGCAGGTTTGCACATAAACAACCTGTTTACATCAAATTTTGACTGTAAATAACAGCCCCAAAAATCACCGACACAGCCTCCCTTGTACCCACCGGGCATGACATGCAAATGGAGGTGGTTTTTGTAAGAAAAACCGGAGAGATTGACCTTGGTACGATAATCTGATTTTCAAGCGAACTTACAACCGAATATCGTATATAAACAAAATATTTTCAATCTCTCAGTCAGCTACCGCTGACAGCTCTCTTTACCAAAGAGAGCCGGGTTTACGGTTTGTTTGATTTTATGTTTTGCAATTTATTGTATAAATTACACAAACAGTTTAATTGACAGTTATATATCTGTACAAAAAATATGGCAAATACAAAAATATTATCGTAAAATATTGACAAAATATCGAAATAAGAGTAGGTTTTAAGCATACGCTTTGTAAAAATATTATGATTTATTTCATAATCTTTACGGAAAGGGAGGTTTAAAATCAAATATTTATCGGACTTTTGCCTAAAAGGTTCTTGCCGGTTTGTAACTTTTAATTGCAATTAAGTCCGTTTATTTATATATTTTAAAATGTCGAAATATGTCGTAATTTTTACTCATAGCGAAATCAAATAAATGAAAGGATAGACATAATGAAAAAATTAAAAATGTTTAATCTGCTATTGTTTTCGCTTTTAATAGGGCGGGGACTTAATATTTTTTCTCTGCCGGTAAAGGCGGAGACCGGGCAAGAAAACACAATAAAAGTTTCTGTTGACCAAACCGAGGTAAGCCCCGGTGATACCGTCATATACACATTTGTTTTGGACGATATTTATTATGATACAGGCGAAGTAATGCTGTCAGTAGAATATCCGGAAAATATGACGGCAGCGACTTATTCTGCCAATGAAAATTTTATTCGCAGTAATTCCATTACCAACAATACTGGTATCTTCAATTATGACAGTGTTCGGGGGTATGATAAAATAACACTTTTAACAGTAAGTGTAAAAATTTCAGAGGAAATTTTAGAGAAAACTGAAATTCAGCCGAATATCACTGCATATTATAAAGATTACAGTAGTAATTTATTACCGTGTTCGATTGATTTAGATTCAGCTCGTGTAACCGTTACTCCTCCGGAACCGGAAAAACCTACGGAAATCCCGGCTGTGGCAGTA
>CAKPLX010000152.1 GCA_934167785.1 uncultured Bacilli bacterium | reverse complement strand
TGCTGTCAATAGTTTTTGAAAATGTCTTAAAAAAATTTAAACATATGCGGGAAAATTTATTCCAATTCCTCCATCAAATTTAGGAACCCAGTCATTTATCTAATATAAGACGTCAATCAAATTAAAATTTGATTGCCTTAAGCATAACGATAAATACCTGCCTAAATTGATGGATTTTCTCGGCATAAAAACCCGCTTCATTTAAGCATACACATGACTTGTGTGTGCTTTTTGCATTTGTTTTTTAAAAGATGCAAGTTTCCATGGATGGGTCATTGGTGGAATATATTTTTTCTTTTTCTTTTCTTCTGAAACTTCATCAAATTCTTTAGAAAACCTTTGATTTCTACTTAATTCTTTTAATTCTAGAACCTGTTCATCAATAGTTACTAATAAATCACCATTAAATGCTTTAATTACTAAGCATTCAGTTTTAGGAGTAAAACATTTTAATTGTCCATCCAAATATGGCTGATAATATTTATTTTGGTATTTAATAGAATTACCATTATCAATTTTTCTAGGAGTTAAAATAGCTAATGTATAATTAATTTTTTCATCAGTTGGAGATGCTTCAAATACAGTTGGAAATTTCTTATAATCTAGAGCAAATTCTTCATTAAAGCTTGGAACAAAAACATTGATTAAATATTTGTTTGCCTCATCAATAGTAGTAATATTGTTTAGTCTTAATTCTTGGACTAATCTACCTTGAAAAGTACCATTAGTTCTTTCAATTAAGCCTTTAGCTTGTGAAACAGAAGATGTTTCTAAGTCAATTCCTAACTGTTTACAAGCATAACCATATTGAGTTAAAACATCTTTATCACTAGTCCTTTTATCAGGATTTAATGATATATAATTAAATACAGTTCTGTTATCGGTAAAGAACTTATAAGGAATACCATATTTAGTTAATATTTGATATAGGATGTTATAATAACCATTTAAAGTTTCTTGATAGTCAAAATAAGCACCAACAACAGTAGAAGTAGCTTTATCAATTGCAAGATGTAGGCATGTTTTCTTTTCGCCAAACCAAAGGTGAATTGATCCATCTTGTTCAATAATATCACCAAAATATTTAGTTTTTTCACCTCTGGGATGAGAATCCTCTAAAGCAATTTCATTATTAACAAATTGTTCTATTTGTTTATTGCTCATAGTTAAGTTGATTTTCTTTTCTTTTATAAGTCTTTGTTTGGCAAATTCTCTTTTTGTTTTCTTTCTAGCTTTAGGAGATAAAATACCTTCTTTAGTTAAAATATTATAAATAAATTTATAAGAAACAAATATTTTTTCATCCTTTTCTAAAAATTTTTTAAAATGATTAAAGTTAAAATCATAGTATTTATTCTTATAAAGTAGTATAATATTTTCAGAGATTGACTTATCTAGTGCCTTGGTAGGGATATGTCCACGATTGCCGTGAACAAAACCAGATTTGCCATTCTCTTTATATTTAATTATTAGACGATCAACTTGTCGTCTTGATATACCGAGTTTTTTACTAGCTCGGTTTTTATTACCGTTGTGATCTACTAATTCTTTAATAACTTCATATTTTTCTTGTTCATTCATTCTTAATTCTACCTTTCTCATTTGTGTCACCTCAGTGACTTATAATATATTATATTTGAGACATAATCAAATACTAACACTTAAGACATTATCATAAATTAATCATAA
>CAKPLX010000151.1 GCA_934167785.1 uncultured Bacilli bacterium | reverse complement strand
TTTATTATATTTTCTATTTCTATAATTTGTTCTAGTGGCATATTTGATTTAATTGACTATAATTCACTTTACTTTTTTTCTTCATATTTTTCATAAAACCAATCTGTGCTTTCTTTATATTTAGTTGAATCATTAGCTTTAGATAAATCTTTATTAATTGCAATTAATATAATAAAATACAATATTGAAAAAATTTCTCCAAAATAAAAATCGTATCCTAATAAGGCTAAATCAGCAATATCTTGAATATATGAACATAAGAGCATTATATCATATATTAAAATCCACCCTATTGCTACCATTGAAAAAATCACATATCTTTTTGAACGTATTTCATCATATTTTGACATATAGTTCCTTGCTATTAGAAGAAAAACTAACGAAATAATTTCAAAAACTATGCCAAAATCAAATTCTCCATACATAAGAGGCACAACATAAGTCAATATGCTTATAATCATTAATAATATAGATACACTTGTTTTGTTTTTTGCTTTATCAATATTTACTTTTTTTATAAATTCTTTTTCTTTATCTTCCATTTTCTTTTTCTCCTCTATGATTACTAAAAAAAATAAATCTAAAAATTTGTATTTTTTTCTTCACTAAATAATATTAAATCATCTTTATCTAATTTTTCTTTTTTATTTTGAATTTGTTGAACTTTAAATATTTGATAAATTAACAATATATTAAGTAAAAGATGTAATCCTAAGCTTCCGTAACTTTTTATTTTAAATATATTATATAATTTCATGCATTCATCGATATAGTATTCTTTTTCTGTTTTTATGCTCATACCTGTTATTCCAATATTTACTTTTGATTTTTCTTTAGTTCCTTCATTAATATTCTGTTCTATATAAAATTGTTCAAACACACTTTCTGTATATGTTTTATCTAATTTTAATTTAATTCCAAAAAAAGTTAACATTGTTATTATCGAAATAGTAGCAATTAATACTAATCGTTTCTTTAAATCTGATTCCTTTTTCGAAGATAAATTAATTATAAAAGTTATTGCTAAAAAAATTACTATTATTATTAGATGTGTATTTATAAATAATTTTTTAACGTTTTCTATTGGATCGGTAATTGTAAATTTATATGTTGCTAAAAATGTTATTCCTCCTAATATTAATATAATAAAAGTTACTATCATTTGCATTATTACATAAGTATTATCTAAAGGAATGTAATAGTAAAATCTTCTATAGAAATATGGTCCTCTAAGATAACTATGTCTGTTTTGATTAAAATTATTCTCTTCTGCATTACCTATATTGTTATTGCCCATGGAAGGCATACTTCCTCTCCCCATAAATGCCATAATTATTTCCTCACTTTTTAATCTCTTATTTCTAGAGTCATTTTAGCATATAATAATTTTTTTGACAATACTATTTGTCTTTATCTATTTAAAACCTTAATAAAATATGAAAATACAAAAAAAGCACAATTTGTGCTTTTTATTTAACCTTTATAATATTACTATAAACCTCTTTAAGCAAATATGTACTCTCAACATTCTTACTCAAAGAACCATTTGGATTTAATTTTGCAATAGTACCAATTACTAAAATTAAAACAAAAGAAATTATAGCTCCTCTAACTAATCCATATAAAAGACCACCAATTTCATTAAATTGTTTTAATATTGGTAAACTTGCAACAGCATTCGCAAGTGATATAACTATAGAAAGAA
>CAKPLX010000150.1 GCA_934167785.1 uncultured Bacilli bacterium | reverse complement strand
CTTTTTTATAAGTCGTTGTGTTTCCTTATATTCAGTAGTTGCGCTCTCTAATTCAAGTAAAGCTTCTTCATCATCACTTGTTATGACCTTGCGGAGAATCTTTGTTGAAATCTGATAATCAAGAGCATCTACCAATTTACCACCTGCGGCAACGAATACAGCAACAAAGTTAATTGTCTGTGTAACTATTCGATTACCAAAAGACATATCAAATTGCTCCATTAGAACTTTATCAAGCTCGTTCAGACTGGATTCAACTTCTATTCTATGCTTATCTGATCTTACGGCATCCTCAAATAGTTCTTCCAGCTTTGATACAGATATATATTTTTTACTCGTAGAAATATACGTCTCAGAAACGCCTTTTCGGTTCAGTGAAACAACCTGTGCTCTGTCATATACTTTATCGCTTATTTCAAATGTAGACTCATCTCTGTTAGCTGTACCAACGAACCAGATATTATCTGTAACCTTTATTTTTCTGCCTTCAATCAGGCTCTTGGCACCTGTCAGCTGACCGAGTTTGGCAAGATATAAAGTAAGTTTTTCCTTATCTTCATCAGAGGTTTCAGCTTTTAAATCTCCTTGACGGCTTTTCTCTATTTTTTCCCATATTGAGAAAACTGACGGAGATTCCTTCTTCATCTTCTCTTTTACACTTTCCGGCAATTCCATAGGAAGTGTTCTCATATCAGATGAAACAAGTTCAATAAGCCACTTATCATGATCCGGTTCCTGAAGAATAGCCAGAAAATCTGAGAAATAGTACTCTATTCTCGCAAGATTCATCTCATCAAGCACTATAAATGTCGGTATTTCCTGACAACGGTCTTTACTACTTCTATATAGTTCTATGGTAAAGCTCTTGGCTTTAAACTTCTTATTGAAATCGTTATAATATCCAAGCAGTTCATTTCTGTCTCGCCATGATGATTCAACCGGAATCAATCGGTTAAATCCGGAAATGGCTTCTGAAAAGATACGAGGAAGGCTGGATTTTCCCGTTCCGGACATACCCTGAAGTATAAGGAGACGGCTAACTGACATACCTGCCAGAAAAGCTCTGATATCATTATCTGTATAATATAGCTGTTTGTTTCCCGCATAATTCTTGATATGCTCAACCAAATCCGATAGCGACTGAATGACATTACGTTGAGTTCGTTCCGTTATATCTGCAATAAAGTCCGGCTCTTCTGTTTCGGTATCTACCTTAGAAAGAGACGGGCAAGTATCTCCTGTTCTGCTTTCAAGAGCAGTCTTATGACTTTCTAATTCCTGAAGAAGATGTTCATTTAAAGCGTTAGTAGCCTCAACCTCTTGCTTTACAATTTCCAGTTCTTTTGTAGCATTTCTTGCAGCAACAACCTCTTCACGATATCTGTTACGTTCCTGTTCCAGAGCATCGTTTGCTCGTTCAAGATTATCAACTTTCTGAGCTTTTTCTTCCAGAACCGCTATTGAAGCATCATCCGGATAACGGCTATATATAGCAGCCAGAGTTTCATATTTCTCCCTAAACTCCTGAAGGGCTGAAACGACTTCGTTCATTGATGCAATGTGAATTCCTTTTTTCGGATCTTCTATCTCAGTCTTTACTGTATCCATCAGTACCTGCAGCTTCTCCAGTCTATCTGCCAATGCCTGATAACGATCTTGTAAAGCCTGATACTTGCTTCTCTCATCAGTCAATGCTGTTTCCAGAGCCGTAATC
>CAKPLX010000149.1 GCA_934167785.1 uncultured Bacilli bacterium | reverse complement strand
ATATATTATAAACCATATCTGCAGAAGAATGCCCCATGAGTTCTTGGGCTTTTTTTATACCAACGTTGGAATAGTAAAGCATTGTACAATATGAGTGTCTGAGTTGGTGACATGTAAAATGAATTTTTTCGTTTTCGCGTTTATCTTTATTAAGCGAGCATAAAAAACTTTCCAAATGTCTTTTTATTGCCGAATCAGTTAGCATATTGTTGTCTATTTCTTTAGTAAAAAGCAGGTGATTGGTAGAGTTATTTACAAGCTTTACAACTAAGTCATATATTATATCTAAAATTGGAACATATCTGGTTTTAGTATTTTTGGTTGTTTTTAAGACGGGCTGATTATGTATAAATGCAACTGCTTTGTTGATTCGTATTCGTTTATTAATTAAATCTATGTCGTTGATTGTTATTGGTACAATTTCTTCTTTTCTCATTCCAGTATATCTCATAAAAATGAAAAAAGGTGCATATTTATTTTTACATTTTAAAATTTCTTTATCTTCTTTTAGGGTTAATGGTAAACGTTCATTTTTTATAATTTTTGGAGCTTTTACATTTTGAGCTACATTTTTTATAATTAAATCATTATCAACTGCATCATTCAAAATTCGTTTTATGATTTGCAAAGTTTTTTTAGCGGTAGTGGGGATGTTTTCCATATTTTTCATTAACTCTTTTATGTTATTTAATTTTATATCTTGCAATTTTTTATAACCTAGAAGCGGATTTATATAATTATTTATTAAATATTTATATTCGTCTATGGTTCTAATTTCTTTTCCCGTTGAATTAAGTTCTAACCACTTGGTAGCATAATCTTTTAATAATGTATTATTGTTTATATTTATACCGTTATACTTTAAATGCATTAGATTAATATATTGATTGTATAGGTCTTTTACAGTACTTGAATATATGTATTTGTTCCTTCCATTTACAGTGATTTTTTTTGTTAATCTTCCATCTTTTCTTATTGTATAAGTCATTTCTTTGTATTTTTCCATAATAAAAATACCTCCATTTTCAAATTTTTTTTAATAAACACTTGAAAATAAAGGTACTTTTATATATAATAAGAGTACATTCACTTTCGTAGTGTTTGGTGTGTGAGAAATATGTACCGTGTCGCAAACTAAGATACATATTTCTCTTTTTGTTTATATTAAAACAAAACTTTTGTTTTGTCAATATTGAATTTTATTTGTATGATTAAACAAAATTTTGGTACTTGAATAAACATGCTTTTTAATGTATAATTAATACACGAGTAAAACTGCTTGGTTAAGTAGTTAGCAGATATAGATAATGTAAAACTTGGAAAAGTGATATATTATCTATTTTTAATTTAAATATTGCAAAAATATTATAGAAAAGTAATATTTTGTTAATTTTTTTTATAAAAAACTTGCATTTTTTATAAAAATGTGTATAATATATATAACAAGAGTAATTCATTCGCCGAGTTAATTACGGGTCGACAGCTTGTCTGTTGGCAGTACACATAGATGTATGGGATAACGTAATCGGGAGGATTACTCTTTTATTTAAGCTGTTAAGTTTATTAGCATAGGAAAAATTTCAAACCATTCTATTGGTGGATAAAATTTAATGCCGTATCCAAAAATTAAACCTTTATAGTTCCAAATGTTTGATTTCAATTTTAAAACATATTCCCATTCTTGTTTTGTATTATATTTAATAGCTTGTGCAAAAGAACTGCAACAAACATCTGCTAATTGTAACAAATTT
>CAKPLX010000148.1 GCA_934167785.1 uncultured Bacilli bacterium | reverse complement strand
CTAAGTTCATCTGGTGAGATTGTACAAATTTTATTTCCTTGTTCATCTAATAAATTTAATAAATCTACTTTTACTGCTTCTTGATAATTTTTAAAATTACCTGAATTTCCAGTACCATCTGGCGAACTATAATATTTTCCACTACTTATTTCCCATTTATTATTTACTAAATTATTTAATTTAGATATAACTGGATTTTGTTGTTCAATACTATTATCGGTATTTTGCGTTACTTCAGCAACTTCAGTATTTTCTTCTTTGTTTTCTTGTTGGACAACTACTGCATTTGGCTCTATATTAATATGATATTTATCTCTAAAATTAATATCTTTTCTGTTATTTTCAGTTGTATATTGCATATTATTATTTTCTCTATTATTAACATCTTTTACTGTATTAGCTTTATAAATTGCACCAACCAATGAAAGACCTGCAATTCCTGCTATTACTGTTCTCCCAAAATATCTTTTAGCTTTTTGCTTGTCAATATTAATGTTTAATTTTGACATATGAAAACTTTTAAATTTCATCTTAGGAAATTTTAATTTGCTTAGACTTAATTTTTTCTTTGTTTGTACATAATCTTCTTTTCCTGAATCTAGCATTTTATTTTTATTTCTAAATAATCCTAAGAAATTACTATTTACTTTTGCCCCAAATATTTTTTGTTGTTTTGATACCATTTTCATATATTGAATTTTATCTTTTAATTTTGCTCCTTTTAAAAATAAAATTCCCTTAGTATTATATGTAAAATCCATATTCATTTCTCTCAAAGCTTTTTTCTTTGAATTAATTACTTTTGTTTTGTATTTTTCATCACTCTCTGATTCTCTTCTATTAGGATTTATTGTTACCATTTTTAAATATTTTTCTGCATATTTAGTTGAAGCATTCTCATCGAAATCTTTTAATAATTTATATGTGATAGTATCTACATTCTTTACATTTTTTTCATTTACAAATTTATATTCTTTAATTAATTGATTTCTACGTTTTTCTATTAATGATTGTGATGTACCATTTTTGTATGCAGCTTCTTCTATACCATTTATAATTCTTGTAGCCAAAACATTTGAATCTTCATCAATTAAAAAATACCTATTTTTTCTTACATCTGCTATTACGTGTAATGTTCCCTCTGGTCTCACTTGTTTATAATTATAATACCCTTGTATAATTACTAATGGTTTCTTTTTCTTTTGATTTTCGATTTTTTTAGTTTCTTTATTGTTCTTTCCTGTTTTTTTAGTTTTCTCTAATCCGTTTTGAACTTTTTTCATAGGCCTTATTCATTATATTTACGACGTCCTCAACTGTTTGTGTTTCTTTTTGTTCTTCTTTTTGTATTTTTTCCTCTTCTTTTTTCTTTAATCCGTTTTGAATATAATTATATACTTTTTCAGTTTCAACTCCGGTTTCATTTCCTAATAGTTCTGCTATTTGTTTTATAATTTCATTTTCCATATATTTCCCACCTTATCTTTTGATAAATATATCATAACACATAAATAAAAAAAAAACTATAAAAAACTATAAAAAATTAAAAAAAATTATAATTATATTCCAAATTATAATTTTCCCCTAAACAATTAATAATTTAACAATAATCAAACATACTGCACCTGGCAATCCTAATAATCCAATTAAAATACTTGTAAAAACATTCAAACCGATATGAAATCCCCATAATCCGCCTATTAAATTAATCAAATATATTAATATTCCTCCAATTATAGAATTAATAACTAA
>CAKPLX010000147.1 GCA_934167785.1 uncultured Bacilli bacterium | reverse complement strand
TTACTTGCGGTAGATGTATCTAAGGCAAAAGTTCCATTTAAACTAATTGTAATTCCTATTATAATTCCAATTAACAGCAAAAAAATTCTAGTTAAAATTTGATTTTGTTTAATTTTCTCTATTTTTATTTGTTTACTTAATCTTTTTTTATTTTTCTTTTCCTTCATAATTCTTTACTCCTTTTTCTACTTCTATACTTAAATGATGTACCCCCATTAATATCCAAAAAATTGGGCTTACTATTACAACAGATAAGTTAAAAAATGATTGAATTGCATAACACATTATTGCTATTAATAACACCCTTGAATTATTGTTCATTCTCTTTATTCCCATTATTAATTGACTTATTAAAAATAATACATATGAAGTTGTTCCAACTACTCCTAAATTTACTAACATTGTTAAATATATATTAGCTGCTGTATCATTAATAGTTAAAGGACCAATCTTAGTAATATCATCAGTATATAATGGCATAAATCTCAGTGCAAATGTATCTGGTCCACTTCCAAAAAGTGTATAATTTTTAATTAATGGAATCGTTCTTTTCCACAAAAAAATTCTATATGTACCAAAGTTATCATCAAAATTGAAATGTAATAGTTCATGTATTTCATATAAAAAACCACTTTTAAAAGGAACTAAAAATATTATCATTAAACCTAGCAAACAAAATACAACTAATAATTTGTAATAGTTTTTTATAAATGTTTTGCTATTATTTAATTTATATTCTAAATTATTTACATACTGTGATAATAAATATAATATAATTATCACTATGAAAAATAATAAAATAATGTAATTGAATTGAAAATAAAATCCTAATTTTCCTAAATCATAATGATATTCAACATTCAATATGATATTGATAACTATTCCAATCAATATCATAGTCATGATTTTAAGAAATCTTGACAATCTTACATTGCTCTTAAATATGAATGGAATCAAAAGAATCAAAACTATTGCAAAAGCAAATTTTCCACTAGATACATCTATTATTTCTAAAATAAAACTTCCCATTAAAATTGATAACAAATGTATCAAATTTTCATACCAATTATTATTTAAAAAAACAAATGCTCCAAATGACACAGATAATAATATAGTGTATAATGCTGAAATAAAATCAACATTTCCAATAGTTGTCATGAAACTAACATTATGTGTTCCAATCCCATCTTGGTACATATTAAATGGGTTTAATCCAATAAATTGCAGTATAGCAATCAAATTAATTAAAATAGAAGAAATGCTAAAATATAATATATATTTTTTCTTGAATTTACCAAAATAAGAGATGTATAAAAAAGTTAATATGTAAAGACAGCTTGTGATCAATCCTTCTCTTCTACCAACACCAACAAATAAATTATGATCTTTTAAAAATGGTGATATAAAACATGAAACAATATTTAAACTTAAAAATATAATAGCTAATTTTTGAACTATTGATAGTTTTTTCTCTAAAAATTTTTTTCTGTTTTTTATTACTAAATAAATATAAATTAATGTTATGGCACTTATATAAAAAGTTGAAATGCTAACAAAACATGTATATTTATATTCTAATATTTTAAAAAATCCCGTTTTATCAACCATAAGTGGAAATAATACAATCAAAACAAAAATATAAATATCTGTAATTTTTACAAGTATATTAGATGACTGCATTTTTTTGTTTATCTTACCTCTAATACCATTCATACTGTGTACTCCTACTCTATATATAAAGAATAACATAATTT
>CAKPLX010000146.1 GCA_934167785.1 uncultured Bacilli bacterium | reverse complement strand
TAAATCTAAATCTGATAAATTCTTTATAAGATTGTTTTTAATTTCTGGATGAAGAATTAAATTTTCAATTCCATCTACAGAAAATACACTTACTTTGCTTTGATATCCAAAACAACCAAAAAAATTTTCAATTGCTACCGGAATATTGCCGAGCCATGACTTTACAAATACAACCTCATCATTTTCTCCACTGTTCAATGTATGTGTACTGGCTATATACAAATGCATTCCAAATCCAATAAAACTTGATACCAATATAATTATGCAGTTTGGAATAATCTTAATAATTTTAGACTTAATATCTTGAAATTCTTCATTTCGGATTTCAAAATAGCATAAAATTATACATGCGCCTAACAGAGGTAAAACCAATTCAGCAAAATACCTAATTCCAGACATGCCTAATAAAAACAGTGTTAGAGAAACCAGAATTTTATACTTTATATTATGCTTATTATGTATCAATTTATATGACCATAAGCTTACAATAGGAATCCAAATAATATTACTAATATATGCTGCCTGATATAAAACACAGTCCCCTTGTCCCTTTGCTAAATATAATAAAACAAATGGAACAGCTATAAGCCAGCTCTGATCTTCAAACCCTGTATTTGCCTGATAACGCATTGCCAAAACAGCCAAAAATATAAGTATTACCGAAGCCAACATTCGAATCAGACTATAATTATGCATTAAGTGAAAGAATGGGAGTATCAATAAATTAGTTCCCAACACCCAGACGTCACCATTTCCATAATTCCATGTACGAGGGAAAAAGGAATGATTTTCAATCTGGCTCTTTGCCAACAACACTGCCGTTGATACATCTGAATGAATCACAGTCTGACCATAGGTCAAAATAGAATATACCGCTATAATTATAGAACATACTGCAATAAATTTAAGCACCTGCTCACAGACAATGTTCTTTTTTTGAAACTTTGGCACTATAAGCAACGAAAAAATTGTAGCTAATAATGCATTGATCAATAAAAATTCATATTTTGTCAAATATTGTTTTGTTGGAAGCCAGACTAACACGACAATTATATTCGTGATAATCATTATCCCGAGTATATAATACCAATTCTCTTTTATATCTTCTTTATTATTAAACTCCAAAATACAAGCTAAAACAATTGGTAAAAAAATCAAAATCAGGCAAAATACAATTGTACTGAAATGCATTATCTTTTTCCTCTTTCTCCATCACTTATTGTTCTAAGAGATCATTCGAGTCCAGTATATAATTTATACAACTGCTCTCCTGTAGCAGTCCAAGAATGTTCCTCAATATATTGATTCATCTTATCATGATATTCCTGATAATACTTCTTATCCTCCAGAATATCGGTTATTGCTTTTGCAATATCTGTCATAGAAGCCTCATCAATCTGATAAGTATAATCCTTAAATTCCTCAAAAATAGGTTGTTTTGTCACAACGATCGGACGTCTTGTAGCCAGACAAAAACGGATAGCTCCACTTGCAGATTCACCGGTTGGTTTATAAGCCATAACAAGAGCATCGCACATCTGCAGATAAGACATTGATTTATCATTTGGTAAGAAGTCTGTCATAAATTTCACATTATTTTCCAAATTCAGTCGTTTGACTTCATCAACACACTCATGATAATAATCTACAGATATTTTATCTTCATAAAGTGCACAAACCGGCATATATAAAATATCAGGATATTTTTCTTTTAACAAAGAAACAGCCTGTATAACTTCCTTTACACCTTTATGTGGC
>CAKPLX010000145.1 GCA_934167785.1 uncultured Bacilli bacterium | reverse complement strand
GAATAATATTTACTAGGAAGTAAAAAGAGTTTTAAGTATTATTTAAATAAAATACTTATCTTTATTTTATCTTTTTAGTGAAGTATATAAAAAATAAGATAACTTGGGATATTATCTTATTTTTAGAACGTTGACATGGTTCAGCACTCTGATAATTTATTGGTATTGTCAAGAAATTATCTTTTTGGTTGGTGAGTTACAAGATTAGAAACTATTTCATTAAATTGTCCGTAATCAAATTGACCTTTTATTTGTCCGTTTCCGACTTTGACTGTTGCGCCATCAACTTCTACAAATCTACGAATAAATTCAGGTAATAAATCTTCTGGTATACTTGTTCCTCCAATTTTTCTTGTATTATTTTGAGTTACTTGACCTCTTTCATCCACAAAATATGGCATGATATAATCTTTTCCTTCTTTGCCTCTTGTTGAATTTGAACCATAATGAGTAACTAAAACTTGTTCAAATAATTCATACATTTTATCTTGTTGTTCTTTATTTCCATAGTTAAACTCAACAAAATATCTATTACCATGATTAAAATATTCTCCTTTTTTTAATTCAATATTTAATTCTAGACTGGATACCATTTTATCAAATTGTCCGTAATCAAATTGACCTTTTATTTGTCCGTTTCCGACCTTGACTGTTGCACCATCAACTTCTACAAATCTACGAATAAATTCAGGTAATAAATCTTCTGGTATACTTGTTCCTCCAATTTTTCTTGTATTATTTTGAGTTACTTGACCTCTTTCATCCACAAAATATGGCATGATATAATCTTTTCCTTCTTTGCCTCTAGTTGAATTTGAACCATAATGGGTAACTAAAACTTGTTCAAATAATTCATACATTTTATTTTGTTGTTCTTTATTCCCATAGTTAAACTCAACAAAATATCTATTACCATAATTAAAATATTCTCCTTTTTTTAATTCAATTTGCATAGTTTATCATCCTCCTTAATTAAAGTATAACATATTTTCTTTTTAATTGATTATATTTTCATTCTTTTAGTTTTTAAAAGTATTGAATTTTGTCAATACTCTGAAAATAAGATAGTTTTGGACGCTATCTTATTTTAATGTGTAATTCTCTTAATTGGGCTTCTGTTAATTCAGAAGGTGAACCCATTAGGTTATCAATGCCACTGGCACTAGTTGGGAAGGCTTGTACTTCTCTTAGATTGTCTACATCATTTAAAAGCATAATCATTCTGTCAATTCCTGGAGCCATTCCTCCATGAGGGGGAGCTCCATATTTGAAGGCATTGTATAAAGAAGAAAATCTTTCTTTAACAATATCTTTGGTGTATCCTACTTTTTCGAAGGCTAATTCTAAGCAATCTAAATCATGGTTTCTTAAAGCTCCGCTAGACATCTCATATCCATTGCATACAAAATCATATTGGTACGCTACGATATCATCTAAATTGTCGGTTTTTAAGGCTTCTATTCCTCCTTTAGGCATACTAAATGGATTGTGGCAGAAATCATATTTCTTTTCTTCATCATTATACTCAAACATTGGAAAATCATTAATGATACAGAATTCATAAGTATTTTCATCAATTAAGTTACATTTATTTCCAAGGTAAGCTCTGATTAAACCTGCATATTTTGCAGCATTTTTTTCTTTTTTATTGGCAATGAAGAAAAGGACACTGTTGGTTTGAAGATTGGTTTTTTCAATTAGATTTTTTCTTTCTTCATCCGTTAAGAATTTATCAATCGGTCCTTTTAGGGAACCGTCTTCTGTTAAAGTTACGTAGCCAATTCCTGGCATACCGATTGATGAGGCATAATCGACGATTTCATTAAA
>CAKPLX010000144.1 GCA_934167785.1 uncultured Bacilli bacterium | reverse complement strand
CAAACAAAAGATGATAAAATCATAGCAATGGACGAATATTATGCCGATGATGGAAGTGCACCGCAGTGGAGATTGGATAAGCACATAGGAACATCTATTAAATAATTTCAAGTTTATATGGATGATAAAATAATTAATAGGTATTGAAACCACGCGATATAGTAGTACTTGTAATAGCCCCAACCGTGCCACAGCAATACTTCACCAAGCACATTTTTCAACCGTCAATGCGTACCGCCCATGCAGAGCCAACACATACCGGTCTGTTAAGGAACAAATCAGCCCTCACTACGATAGCAGACACCGAACCAACTATGCGCAAAAGACAAGTTTAACGAATAGTTCTGTGGAAAGATGACTCTGTAACGCTTCATAAAGCTTGTTTTGTCTGTTTTAGCAGATTTCCGCGGAATCCAGCAATATGGTAAATGGGCCGTCATTCAGCAGGGATACTTTCATATCAGCGCCAAAGATTCCTTTTTCTACCTTGGGAATACTTTCGCGGCACCTGCTGATGATATATTCGTACAGTTCATTCGCCATATCCGGTTTACCGGCGTTGATGAAGGACGGACGATTTCCCTTTTTGCAATCAGCGTACAGTGTAAATTGTGATACCAACAACAATTCACCGTCCACGGCATGTAAATCCAGATTGGTCTTGCCCTGGGCATCTTCAAAGATCCGCAGACCAAGAAGCTTTTTAATCATTTTATCGGCGATTTCCCTGGTGTCTGTCTCAGCCACACCGATCAGCACCAGGAATCCTTTGCCGATGCTGCCGGTTACCTCACCATCTACCTTTACCTCTGCATGCTGTACCCGCTGTATTACAAATCGCATCTGTCTACTTCTCTCCTACGTTTTTCTCTTCTTGATCTTTTTTATCCTGTTCAGGATCAACTTGATCTTTGATTTCATGATCCCTTTGCAGCCTGGAATCCAACTGATGGAATCCTTCCTCATCAATATTCTTAAGATAAGAATACTTTACAGTCTCTACCGGAAGATCCTTTTTCCGAAGGAACGTATTGACTACTGCCTTAATCGCCGCATAAATTACCGCAAAAATGGGCACACCGACGATCATGCCAAGGATTCCGAACAATCCTCCGAATACCGTAATTGCAAAAATAACCCAAAATCCCGTAAGTCCTGTGGAATTACCAAGGATCTTGGGACCTAAGAAGTTGCCGTCAAACTGCTGTAATACCAGAATAAACAATACAAAATAAACACAATTTAGCGGATGCATCGGGTCAACCACCAGGATCAGAATGGCACTGGGAATCGCTCCCAGGTAGGGACCAAAGAAAGGAATAATATTTGTTACTCCTACGATTACACTGATTAAAGCTGCATAAGGCGTCTGCAGTAAGGTGGTTCCGATAAAACACAGACATCCGATAATAAAGGAATCTACGATTTTACCGCCAATGAATCCGATAAAAGTATTGTGGGTAAAACGAAAGCTTCTGATCAGACGGTTTGCGGACTTCTGCTCAAAGAAAGCATATGTCATTTTCTTTGCCTGTCCGGCAAACTTTTCCTTGCTTGCCAAAACATAAATAGAAATAATAAATCCTATAATGAAATCCCACAGACCTTTCAGAATATTTATCACACTTAAGGATACTGTCATGATCACCTGACTGGTCTTGGTCAGCACCGTGTTATTTAACCAGTTCTCCAACTCTACGGAATATTTATCGATCAGTAAAGTAATCTGACTTCCCAACTCCGGATTATCATCCATGATCTTACTGATCCATTTTGTAAAGTTACTGATATAGGTATCAAAATTAGATGCAATGTTTACAATACTGGGAACAATCTGAGAAAGCATCAT
>CAKPLX010000143.1 GCA_934167785.1 uncultured Bacilli bacterium | reverse complement strand
CATTAAACCACCTCATGGTGGAATATTATATAATAGCAGGACATTTTTGCAAGTTATTACTTAAGACATTATCACAAATTAATCATAGATAAAATAATTGACAGTAAAAAAAGATTGTGTTTTTTTAGAATTATTCGTATAATATTTATGGTGATTTGAAATGAAAGAAAAAGAAAAAACACAGGAAGAGGTAATTTCTAAAATTAAAGAAGTGATTTCTAAACTTCGTCCTTATTTACAAAATGATGGTGGGGATGTTTTGTTTAAAAGATTTGAAAATGGTGTTGTTTATGTTCATTTGGTTGGTGCTTGTTCTAATTGTCCAATGGCAACGATGACACTACAAGATGGGATTGAAAATGCTTTATTAAATGAAATTCCTGAAGTAATTAAGGTTGTAAATGAGGACTAGTTCCTCTTTTTTTTAGCCATGAAATTTCTTCGATTGGATAAATTCTTTTAAAGTATTCAAAGATATCTAATAAATATTTTTCATATTCTGGGATTCTAGAAGTAATTTTTAGTACTTCTGATTCATTTTTCTGTTGATTGATTATTTCGTCATATAATTGAAAATAAAAACTTGGGTATAATACGCGGGCAAGGATAAGGTGAATGCCGTATTTTGAAAAGTAGTTGTGTTTAAAATATTCATTTAACTCATCAAAGATTTGATAATTATCTTGAAAGAATGATAATTTGATGTATTCTCCAATATCTCTTGCTTTGTGGTCAATGATGATATTAATTGGGTTATATAGCGCATAGATGCTGTCATCTTGGTTAAAATGATCATGGGAGATAGTACCAATATCTATATTTTCTTTTTCTATATGACTTACTGTTTTGTTTAGATAACTGATTGCGTTTTCACTTAGACCTATGAAATAGTCAAAGCAATTAGATAAAAGGGGATATTTTTGATAATTTTGTTCATGATGGTATTCTAAGTAATCTATTTTATTTGCCCATAAATTAGCCCAATTTGAACGCATTAGATCTTTATTGTAGTGGTATGTTTGGCTAGAAAGATAATAAATTTCTGGTAGGGAAATTTTTTTGTTGATGTTGATAGAAATTTTGATTAAAAGATAGGGAATTTCGTTGTAATAAGTAATAATTGTTCCTAGTTGATTATTAATAATTTCATTTACGATGATTCCTTTTTTTAACATTTCTTGGTTTAATTGATAGATGGATTGAATGATGTTTTTGTTTTTTTCATAGATGATAAAATAATATAGTTCTTGGTTGATATAGAAATAATAGTAATTAAACAAGTGGTTGATTTTATTTGGGTTTAGGTTATAATAATAATTAATGACATTTTTCATAGTATCCCTCAATTCATTTTATGATGTTATTTTAGGGAAAATGAGGAGTATTTGGAGGTATTTATTATGGTTGTTGAAATAGTACGGTTGAATCATACAGGGAATGGTGTTGGGGATTTGGATGGAAAAGTAATTTTTGTTTCTAAGACTATACCTGGAGATGTGATACTTGTAAAAAATATTCAGGATAAAAAAAGTTACTATTTGGGAGAAGTTGAAAAATACTTAAAAAGAGGTTCTTTTTTTGAGAGGGCAGTTTGTCCTTACTATCAAGAATGTGGTGGCTGTCAAATCATGACTCTTCCTTATCAAGAGCAATTAAATTATAAAAAAAATAAAGTAATAGATATCTTTAAAAAATATACTTCTATAGAAATTAATCCAGAAATTATTGGCTCTCCTAAAATCTTTAATTATCGAAATAAAATTACTCTTCAAGTAGAGAAAGGTAAAATTGGTTTTTATCACGTTAAAACAAATCAATTAATTCCTATTAAGAATTGCCCTCTAGCAAAAGAAAAGACAAACGAAATTATTAACTTACTT
>CAKPLX010000142.1 GCA_934167785.1 uncultured Bacilli bacterium | reverse complement strand
CTTGAAGTCAAAGGTAATTTTACGCAGATAACCAACGGATATGACCAGAATTTCTATGCTACTGGTGAGCATAAAGTTGTTCTCAGCGGAACGGAAAAGCAGACAATAAGCTTTGCAAGTCCGAATGCTCGCTTTGCAAATTTGGAAATAACCAACACGTCTGAGGACGGAGTGTATGTTTCTTCGTATTTCAATGCAAATAATATTACCGATAAAAACAATAAACTTAATTTTGCAGATGGAAGGAAGACCGGTTGGAAACTTGAAAAAGATGAAACCGTAGACGAATTTGAATTGGTATACGGTACTCTCGATCTTAACGGACACAAATTGACTGTCAACGGTAATCTTACGCAATCTGGCGGAGAGATAAAGGTCAACGGCGGAGAACTTGTGGTAACAGGAGATTACAAGATACAGACCACAGGAAATGGAGCAAGTTCTGGCAGACTTAACATGACCAACGAAGCAGATAAAGTAACGGTGGCCGGAACGTTTGCAACACGTTCAAATGTCGATCACAGCAAATTGCTTACAGCCGGAACAATGACTGTAGGCGGAAATCTGTATCAGTATGACAATTCATGGTATAACTTCAAAACATCCGGAACACACGAAACCATTCTTAACGGAACAAAAAAGCAGACAGTATCTTTTGAGTCAAGAGACGACGGAAATCGTGCGAGATTTAATATACTTAAGATAACCAACACATCTGAAGAAGGAGTAACCTTTGCAACAGATGTATGGGTACAGACAAAGCTTTACGATACGGAATCGGTTGTAACAGGCAGCGTGCATATTTATCTGAGCGGTTCGGGAGTTCTGGCTGACAATACATGGTCATATGATCTGAATATCAATCAGGACAAGACTCTTGACAGCGATTGGGTAATCGGAGGATCGCTGTATATCAGAGACTACACATTCAATTTAAACGGACATAAGGTGGAAACGGCTAAAGACACTGCAGTAGGATATAGAGGAACGTTATACATTAATAATGGACAGCTTTATGTAGGAAGGGATCTACGAGTACAGGATTCCAGAATCCAGAACGATGGTACGATTGGTTATGATAATTACAACTATGGATATCTTAAAATGACAAAGGAAAATGACTTTGTAAAGGTAGAAAGAAACTTTGTGATATCTACATATTATTCTCATAATGGCTTTCTGACAAACGGAATTCTTGAAGTCAAAGGTAATTTTACGCAGATAACCAACGGATATGACCAGAATTTCTATGCTACTGGTGAGCATAAAGTCGTACTCAGCGGAACAAAACAGCAAAAGATAAACTTTGCAAGTGCAAACTCCAGATTCAATATTCTTGAGATCAACAAGCCTATGGATACAGGCTATGTTTTCAACAGAACGCCTGTATGGAATGAGCTTGTGGAAACGGCTATGGATACTCAGGCTCCTACCGCTCCAAAGAATCTTAAATCCGATTTGCAGACAGTAACGTCTATAAGTCTGAAGTGGAGTGAAAGTACTGATAATAACGCAGTTACGGGATATGACGTTTACCGCAACGGCGTAAGAGTAGGCAGTACAAACAAAACTGAATTCATTGACGACAGGCTGAAGTCCAATACGTCGTATACATATTATGTTGTTGCTTATGATGCAATGCACAATGAATCGGATTGGTCTAATATCATTGAGGTAAAAACTCTTCCGGACGAAAACGCACCTACTCAGCCGACAGGATTGAAAGTAAAGTCACAGACCTCGTCCTCTGTTGTCCTTAACTGGACGGCTTCGACAGACAATTCTAAGGTCGAGGGTTACGATGTTTACAGAAACGATATTCTTATCGGAACAGTGAACGGCACAAGCTTCACAGATAACTCGATTTCAAGCGGACTTTATGTATAC
>CAKPLX010000141.1 GCA_934167785.1 uncultured Bacilli bacterium | reverse complement strand
CAAAACATTTGAAAATACATGTGCGAAAGTTAAAAAACTAGAATCTAGTATGTGCGAAAAATCAAGAAATACATGCGGACAATTCAAAAACAGGAATTAGGTATGTGCAAAAAAGTAGGAAACACATGCGAATAATTCAAAAGTCATAATTAGGTATGTATAACAAGTCGGAAAATACATGCTTTAAAGCAAAAAATAATGATCCGGCATGTATGATAACTGGGAAAACACATGCGCAATAGGCTAAAACGGAAAATAGGTATGTATATTGCTTTAGAAAACACATGTATAAAATTTGAAAACAAGAATTAAGTATGTAAATGACTTTGGAGGAATATAGAAACCAGTAACACGAGTTAGGTTTACTGGTTTTTCATGGGATTTTCAAAACACAGAATGCCCACAGTGGACGTAATGTGTTTTGGGTCTATGCAGAAAAACTGAGTTGTGAGATACTAAATTCGCTGCAAATAACGCATAAAAAGCTGAATATGGGTCTATAGGGAAAAAACTGGCTCTGAGATACTCATTTTGAAGAAATTGAGTATCTGGAAAGCAAATTTTTCTCTATAGACCCATGAAATTTTTCAAAAAATCAGTAGCCCCGGCTGGGTATAAGAATAAGCAGACCGTAAGCAGACGTCGGTACTTAGCGAGGGTACTTTCCTCGCTTATGTACCGCTACGCTCTGCGACAGAGCGCAAGCGTGTCGCGTTTCTTATACCCTGCCAAGGGCTACGGGGATTAGATACAATCTTCTTCACTAACTCTCAATTTTGTACAGAAAAGGGGGATCGGTATGAGTGATGCAATACCTGTGAACAGAATAAAGGGCGTGGGAGAGAAGACAGCAGCACTGTTCGGTAAGATCAATGTCTTTACCGTGGAGGACCTAATCAGGCATTATCCCAGAGATTATGAGACTTACGATGCTCCGGTATCCATCCGGGAGGCATCCCCCGGCAGTGTTCAGGCTATCTATGGACAGATCACCGCCATCCCCAATGTGAAGAAAGTCCGCAACCTCTCCATCCTTAACGCCATTCTGAAAGATGGCAGCAATGATTCCATCCAGCTTACCTTCTTCAATATGCCCTTTTTAAAAAAGGTATTAAAGCCAGGCGGTTTTTACCTCTTCCGCGGTCTCGTACAGCAGCGCGGTACGCATAAGATCATGGAGCAGCCCCGGATGTTCACCTGGGATGAATATAAGCAGAAATCCGGGCGGCTCCTGCCAAGATACGCCCTGACCAAAGGCCTGACCAATCAGACGGTGCAGAAATCTGTGGCACAGGCGCTGGAATACTATCCACCGGAAAAAGAATATCTGCCACTGATGATATTACAGAAATATCCCATGCTTTCACATAGGGAAGCAGTCTACGCCCTGCATTTTCCGGAGAACAGAGAGGAGCTGTTAGCTGCCAGGAGCCGTATGGTATTTGAAGAATTCTTTTCTTTTTTGCTGGTTCTTCGTAAGAATAAGGAGCTTGCTGCGAAGACAGAGAATCATTTTCCCATGTATGAGACTGCGGATACAGTGCGTTTTTTAGAACAGCTGCCGTTCCCGCTGACAAAAGCCCAAAAAAAAGTCTGGGGTGAGCTCAGGGAGGATATGGGAAGTCCTTATGCCATGAACCGTCTGATTCAGGGAGATGTAGGCTCCGGTAAGACGATCCTGGCAGTGCTGGCACTTCTCATGTGTGCGGCTAATGGTTATCAGGGAGCAATGATGGCTCCTACGGAGGTGCTGGCTGTCCAGCATTTTGAGACCATTTCAGGCTATGTAGAAAAATATGGCATTGCTTTTCGTCCGGTGCTTCTGACAGGCTCTATGACGGCGAAGGAGAAGCGGGAGGCTTATGCGAAAATTGCTTCCGGAGAAGCTAA
>CAKPLX010000140.1 GCA_934167785.1 uncultured Bacilli bacterium | reverse complement strand
GAGGTACAATGCGAAATTGTCCATATTTTGGACGATTTCACATTACTTTCAGCAGAGCTTTCAGCAGAGCTGAAAGCAAGACAAAATCAATACAATTATTATAGAGATAAAGAAATGTTAAATGCAAAAAATGTAGTGAAATATAAATTGAATGAAATAGCAGAAATATATGATGGAACACATCAAACACCGAAATATATAGATAGTGGAATAGATTTTATAAGTGTAGAAAACATTAAAGACATATATAATTCAAAAAAATATATATCTATTGATGATTATAACAAATATAAAATCAAACCAAAACTTAATGATATTTTTATGACAAGAATTGGAACAATAGGTAAATGTACTGTTTTTAATAAACAAAAAGATTTAGCTTATTATGTATCATTAGCTTTGATTAGACCTAATAATAATATAGTAGATAGTTATTATTTAAAATACTTAATAGAAAGTATAATTGGAATTAAGGAATTAAGAAAAAGAACTTTAGTAAATGCTGTTCCAATAAAAATAAATAAAGATGATATTGGAAAATTAGTATTACCGATACCACCGTTAGAAGAACAAAAACGAATTGTTAATATTTTAGATAGATTCGATAAGTTATGTAATAACATTTCAGAAGGTCTACCAGCTGAAATAGAAGCAAGACGAAAACAATACGAATATTATAGAGACAAGCTATTAACATTTAAGGAGAAATAATATGTATAATTCTATTGATGAAGTAATAAATGAAATTAATGAAGTTCTTAATAAAAAAAATGTAATAAGTATATTTGCATACAATGGAACAGGTAAAACAAGAATAACTAAAAAAATGGAAGAATTCAATAGTGGTGAAGAAAAAGAGTATTTATATTATGGTTCTTTTTTTACAGATATTATGTCATGGAATAATGAACAAAATTGTATAAAATTTAATAATGATAATGTATCTGATATATTGACAATAGCGATAGATGAAGGGCTAGATGGTAAAATTGTCGATGAATTTAATCTAATGATAGGAAATAAGAATATTGTACCATTATTAGATTTTAGTAATAATGAATTTAAATTTAAATGTAAAGAAAATAATGAATTTATAAAAATATCCAAAGGTGAAGAAGATTTATTTTACTGGAGTTGGTTCAGTGTTATTATTGAAAATATGTATGATAATTTGACAGAAAATATTACAGTTAGGTCGAATCATAAATATGATAAAATAAAATATATAATTATTGATGATCCAGTTTCTTCACTAGATGATTCAAAGATAATAACATTAGCAGTTAAAATTGCTGATTACATAAAGCGTTGCCAAATAAAAGAATTGAATATAAAATTTATTATTACGACTCATCATACATTATTTTATAATGTTATTTTTAATGAACTTAAAGGAAAAAGTTCTTTTTACGAATTACAAAATAAACAATCTGAGTACAAATTTGAACAACAAAAAAGACCTATACCGTATCATTTATATATAAAGAAAATTATAGATAATGCTATTAAAAATGATGAAGTTTATAAATTTCATTTTAATATGTTCAGAAATCTTTTGGAGAAAACAGCGATTTATTTTGGATATGATAATTGGAAAGATTGTATAGCTAAAATGGATAGTTATAATGAATTTGTTAGAATAATAGGTAATTTTAGTCATAATGATATTGATGAGCTAGAAAATAAAAAATTACCTAAAGAACATATAGAGTTGTTTACAAAAATTTATAATGATTTTATAAGAAAATTCAACTTTAATTAATATTAAAAATGAGATTAAACATTTATATTAAAATTACGATATAGGTAGTATAGGAGTTAAAAGTAAATGAATAAATATAATGTAGTAATGGAAATGAACGATTCCACAGTAGTAACAGAATATGAACCAGTAAAAAGAAAATCAGACAGCTATCAAAG
>CAKPLX010000139.1 GCA_934167785.1 uncultured Bacilli bacterium | reverse complement strand
AAACTTCATCAAAATCCACAAAATCGGTTTGTTAGGCAAGTAATTTGACTAAAATCTAATTAAAAAAGACCGTCAATCATTGAACATTGACGGTCTTTTTTTTATGTTTTATAAATATCTGATTTTATCCTAAGTCTTTTCCAAAATAACCAACAAGAAATTTGAATTTTTGAATAGCCACTTCATAAGGGATTTTGATTTGCTCATGAATTCTAGGTTCTAAAAGAGTTATGCTTTTGTCGTTGTCATTGACATTCTTTACAGAATAACAGTGCCAATCCGCAAAAGTCGTCGGACGTTTAAAGCCTGTCCCAAGAATAAAACAGCTATCATTGTCTTTGGCAATTTTAGAAAATGTTTCAATAACCTCTTCTGCATTGTGCTTTAATGTCATTCTTGGCGTGTTTTCATTTATAACTCGAGGTTTTATGCCTGTAAACATTTCTAAAAAACGTGAAGGATTATTGTATTCAAAGGCTTCAAAACCCAAAGTAAATCTGTTAAAAATAGATTTTTTGAACGGATTTTCAAGAACCAATTGTCGCATAGCAAGTTCAACTGCTTTTAAAATAGGATTATGCTCGGGAGGAACTGGTTGACGTTTGCCTGTTGCGTCTTTTATAGAGATTTTTTCATAAAAATCTTGTTTAATAAAAAAATCTTTAGCACCGTCTTTGATTTTTGAAAATCGAACTATGTACCCTCTTTCGTCATGTGCGATATGGTTTTGTAAAATTTTCTGCCCCTTGGGACTTCTTGATAGTATATTTAAAGAACTAACAAGGTAGCAATCGTGAAATAATTGTCTTGCTCGGGATAAACCTTGTATATCTTCTAAACTTATTGGCTTCATATTCGGATAAAGTCTCCTAAAAAATTTTTTTGAACCCAAACCTCTTTTTTTTTAAGTTTTGTTTAGCTTAATTGATGTAAATTTGCATTAATTAAACAAATTCTCCAAAAATTATGCCGTTTTCGTGTTTTGAGATTTTTACATTCTGCAATGAATTAAACTTGCTTTCATCTTTTGAATTTATAATAACAGTTAAATAGTTTCGAGTAACACCTTTTAAAAGCCCGAGTCTTTTATCAAAATGTTTTTCGATTAAAATTTCATGGGTTTTTCCAATGTTTTTTTCAATAAATTCTTTTCGCTTAACAAAAGATAATGCTTTTATAATATCTGCTCGCATTTGTTTTGTTTTGTCATCAAGTTGATTTTGAGCTTTGGCTCCAACGGTACCTTCTCTTATAGAATAAGGGAAGACGTGAATTTGCGAGAGTCCGGATTTTTGTAAGTTTTTAACTGTTGTTTGAAAATCTTCTTCTGTTTCTCCTGCAAAACCCGCAATTATGTCGCTCCCTAAAAACGGAAGTTCAAACATAGAATTAATCTTATCAATTTGATTAAGATATTCATCAACCTTGTAAAATCTATTCATTGATTTCAAAGTTTTATCACATGCCGATTGCAATGAGAGATGAAAATGAGGGCAAAACTTTTTGGATTTTTGTAAATATTCGAGAATTTCTTCAGTAATTTCTGACGGATTTAATGAGCCGAGTCTATATCTATCAATTGTCGTTTTTTCTTCAATTGCACGAAGTAAATTTATGAATGGTTGATTAATGTCTTTTCCCCATTGTCCGATATGAATACCTGTTAAAACGACTTCTTTAAATCCATGTTTAGAAAAATTATTAATTTGTTCAACAATAAAATCAATATCAGCACTTCGACTTTTCCCTCTTGCAAAGGGGATTATGCAGTATGAGCATCTGTTGTCGCAACCGTCTTGGATTTTTAAACTGGCACGAGTTTTCGTCATGTCAGTTAAAACGACTTTACTAAAATCTTCTCGTTGCATAATGTCTGATACCGAACAAATTTTTGTATCTTTTTGATTGTTTTTGTGGTGTAAAAT
>CAKPLX010000138.1 GCA_934167785.1 uncultured Bacilli bacterium | reverse complement strand
GCATATAAATGCGGAAAAAAAGGAGGAAATAAAAAATGGCATCAAATCCAATGCAAAGAAAAGCAAGAAATTCATTCCTATTAGGAGTGATAATTACATTATTAATAGCGGGGGTAATAGTAGCATTATTATTCGTGCAACTTAAACAAAAGACAGAACAATTACAAGCAGAAGCTAATTCAAAGAGAAATGTATACGTATTAAAAGAGGACGTAAAATCTGGTCAAGTAATAACACAAGATATGTTTGTTATGGCACAAATTAATCAAAATGCAATACCAAGTAATGCAACTGCAACATCTTCAGTTATAGATACATGGTATTTACAAACAAAAGATGGAAAAGCACTTAATACAGACTATTTTAATAATATAACAAACACATCATTTGGACAAAGTCAACAAGGATTATATATAAATGAACCTGATTCTATTATAGAAGTTGTTGATATTGACGGAAAAAAATACAAATGCATAGACAAATATAATGGAGATGAAAGTGAATTAACAGAAGTAACATCAAGGGACAATGTATTACAAGATGATGGTGGAGCATACATAGTAGATGCATCAAATTCTACTGACTTAATTACAAGAGTATACCAAGAAGAAGCAACAGGTGCATATTATGTATATAAATTAGATAATAATTCAATGGCAACATCAACTCAAAAAACTAGAACAAAAGAATATTTAACATTACAAAATGTGCCAGTAGTAGCTAAAGTGACAATGAATAAAAACACAGTAATAACACCAAATCTTGTTGTACAATCTGATGAAGTTGTAACAGATGATACAAGACAACAAGAATATAATATGATAATATTACCAGTTGATTTAATGACAAATGACTATGTTGATGTAAGATTAATGACACCAGGAGGACAAGACTTTATAGTAGTATCAAAAGCACAAGCTGATATTCCAGTAAATGCTGATGGTTCATATGTAGCAGATACAGTAAGATTAAATTTAAGAGAAGATGAAATACTATCAATGTCAAGTGCAATTGTAGAAGCATATGGTTTATTAGGTTCAAGATTATATGCAACAAAATATGTTGAAGCTGGAATGCAAACAGCATCATTACCTACATACACACCAAATGCAGCTGTAACAGCACAAATCCAATCAAATCCTAACATTGTAGCTCAAGCAAGTGCAGAATTAGCAGCAAGATATTCAGAGGGAGCTAAGAAGAGTAGAAATGATTACTTACAATCATTAATAAATTCAACAGAAGATTATAATGCAAACATATCTGATAGATCAGAAGAAAAAATAACAAATCAGATAACTGCAAGACAAAAATATTTAGAATCTCTAACAGGTGGAGCAACAGGCACATCATCTTCAAATTAAGACTTTTAGCAAGAGGATTCTCTTGCTAAAAGAAATTTAAATAAGTTGCAAGATATGTAGAAAGTGAAGGAAAAGGAGACTAAAACATATGAAAAAAATTGGGTTTATCGGAGCTTATGATAAGACAGATGTAATATTAAGTGTAGCTAAAGTTTTAACAATGGCACAAAAAAAAGTATTAGTATTAGACAATACAATAACTCAAAAATGTAAATATGTAGTACCAGTCATAAACCCAACGAAAACATATGTAACAACTTATGAAGACATAGACGTTGGGGTTGGATTTGAGAATTTTGAAATTCTTAAACAATATATGGGATTAGAAGAAAATGAAAACTTCGAATATGATTATATAATAATTGATACTGATAACTTTGATGGTGTTGCAAAATTTGGCTTACAAGCGGCAGACAAATTGTATTATGTAACATCATTTGACATGTATTCATTAAAAAAAGGTGTAGAAATCATAAGTCAATTAGGAGTACCTACTAAAATGACAAGAATCTTTTATTCAAAAGACATGCTTAAAGAAGAAGAAGAATATTTTGACTTTTTGGTGTTAGGTTCAAAAGCTATATGGAAC
>CAKPLX010000137.1 GCA_934167785.1 uncultured Bacilli bacterium | reverse complement strand
TTCCTCGGAAGGAATGGACACACCATATTCCTCTTCAAATGCCATTACCAGTTCAAACAGATCCAGGGAATCCACTTCCAGATCCTCCTTGAAACGGGTTGCCTCCGTGATTTCTACATTTTCCTGATTTAACTGTTCTCTGATGATAGCTGCTACTTTTTCTAACATGTTTTTACTCTCCTTATGCATTTAATTATTTTGTTTCTGATAACTTGTTTTACTACTTTGTCGTCTCCGGCGTGTTCACTTTCCCTTCGCAATTGTTGTCAGTGTTGACCTTTTGCATTTCCAGTCCATCTAGCGCCAAATTATTTTGACTATCAAAGTATTTAAATGCAATATACTACGCAGATGTTGTTCTGTCAACATCTTTTTTTATTATTACCTCTAAACCTTATTTTCATCGCTTGGGCGGTAAAATCAGGATTTTTCGTTTCTCCCCTTGCCAAACCGGCATTTTTCAGATAAAATAATTTACGTTGTAATCTTTTGGAGACGTATCGAAGTGGTCATAACGGGGCGCACTCGAAATGCGTTAGCCCTCCGGGGCACGTGGGTTCAAATCCCACCGTCTCCGCGCATAAAAAAAGCCGGTAATCTGCGAAAACAGACTATCGGCTTTTGGATTTTAGAAAAATGTGTGTTCCCATTTGATTTTCTCAGAAAAATGTGTTACGCCTCCCGCAGGATCTGCATAATCGCATCATAATGCTCCGGATCATGTGGGAAGGTGCAGCCCGAGCAGTCCTTGATCTGTCTGCCGTTCTTCTCGAAATACCTGGGATTCCCGGGGCAGTGCTCGATCCGGTACATCGGACAGTAGCAGAACAGACAGTTGAACTCCGTAAGGCCCTTATGACAGGGGAAATATTTGCAATCTTTATTTTCAAAAAAACGATATGAATTTTCCATGCTAATATCGACATCCTCCCATTGATTACAAATTTGTGCGATTAGCTCAAACTTCTTCCGCCATACACATTCCATGGGCAATCCCCTGCTCTTTCAACTGTTCCTCCAGCTGGTTCAGGGCGTCATCCTCATCCTCCGCAAACACTACCGCCTGATAAACCTCTTCCGCGCCCTCCGGCGCCAGCGCCGTCACTTCATACATCTGCATGGCAGTTCCCTCTTTCTTTTTAATTTCTTCTTAGATATAACACGCCCGTTCTGTTATGCCAGAACACTGCACCGTGTCTCGATCAAGCGGTCAAATCGTTGTTTCATCTCTTCCGGTAACAAAGACTCTCCATTCATTTTTTGATAAACGTCTTTCATGGATACCAGTTTTCCTATCATCTTTTCTGCGGAATTACGTGCTATGCCGCATTTTTCTGCAAAAATATAGAAATCCTTTTTTCGGAGGTTCATCTTCTTCCCATTGAGAGTTAACGCAAGTTCCTCTTCATCCTCAGGCATGATCAAATTCACCGGAAGCATATCATACGCCGGTGAAAGCGCATACTCTCCGCTTCCCTCCTGTGTCTCCAACAGGGAAAAATTTTTCAAATGCATATCGGAATTTCCGATCAGGAATGAAAACACGATTCGTAAAAACAATTCTGTTCTGTCCAGTCCCACCCTTATTGAATAGCGTTCTACGATCCTTTCACATCTTTCATAAGAGCCTCTGTACTTGTCTTCGGTCAGCCTCAGATCCAACTGGCAGAAATCTTCCATTGCCAGCATCCTGACACTGTCTTTTTCAAACACTCTATCAATCCTTTTCGTGATATAAGCAAATCCATCCTGTAGCTGCAGCAGCGCATGTGGTACCGTAACAATCCCGGACGCATCTGCCATGCACATTACCAGGTGTTCCGCCTCCGGCAACGCTCTGAATTCCGGAACCTGCGGTTTCAAAATATATCCTGTTGGATAGTTTACCAAAGTCAGCCTCGTTTTCTTCTTATCCGAGAACAGTTGCAATGACATTTTCCGCTGCACTCCGGG
>CAKPLX010000136.1 GCA_934167785.1 uncultured Bacilli bacterium | reverse complement strand
TCTCAGATGTGCAATGCACGGAAAAAAAGCGATCTCACGTGTGCATGTAACATAAATGTAATATAAATGTAACATAAAAAGGGTTGAGAATGAGTGGAAAATGATGTATAATTAATTAAATACTAAAGAATGGAGGTTAAAATGGCTGAAAAATTATTAAAAGAAACTAAAGATACTCAAACAAAGAGAAAAAAAGCAAAAAAAGTTGCAGAAGAAGAAGATGTATATAAAATAGATTTAACGCTTGAAAGCCCTGAAAATGAAGATGATTTTAAGGCAAAAGACCTCGAATCTGAAGAAAAAGAAGAAAAAACAAAAGCGAAAAGAGGAAGAAAAAGCAAAAACGTAGTAAAAGTTGTTGAAGATGAAGAAGAAGTTGACGAAATATTTGGAAATATAAATAAATGGATTAATGAAGACGGACTTGAAGAAAGTGTAGAAAAAGAAAAGAAAGAAAGAAGAGGAAGAAAGAAAAGTCTTGCCAAAATTGAAGAAGGTATAAAAAGCAGTAAAACTACTAAAAAAACTACAACCAAAAAGGCTACAACTAAGGCAACAACAAAGACAAGAGCAAGAGCCAAAAAAGCAGAAGATACTGAAACACAGGAAAACTATGATGAAACAGAAACAATGCAACCAGAAAGTGAACAACAAGGAGAAATAAAAATATATGCAGAAAATGATACAACAGAATTGCAATTAAGACATAATGAGTATAAAGTAGAATTACAAAAAACAGAATATAATGTATATACTCAAACAAGCGATAATTCATATATAATTGTAAGAAGTCCAAATTTAAGAATAGTGTCAGAAAATGTATATTTGATGCTTAAAAAACAGGAGGATGATTATGAAATAACAACAAATCAGGACTTCAAAATAAACTATGTTATTGATAATTTAGAAAGAAAAGAAAATATTGTCAATTTTAAATTAACTAATTTAGTTGAAATTGTAGCAAATGAAGAAGGGTTGACATTTGAAATTGATGAAGAAAAAGTAATAGAAAATAATTTGGAAGATAATCATACACTTGTCATATCAGAGGAAGATGGAAAAGTATATTTGCCATACACAAAAGATGACATAAAAAAAGACGTATCACAAAATAAAGGAACAAAAATTTCGGAAATAATTGAAAATAAATATGTGTTGCCATTAGACAAATACAAAAATTCAATAAGAGCAAGATTTAGAGAAGGCTACAATTTGATGTATCATAGAGAAGGAAAATCAAAAAGAAGTGCAATAATGCTTGGAATAGAATTGATGTTTGAAACTAATCTGCATCCTGCAATAATATCAGCTTGTAAGAATCTAGAAGAACTTGATATTTATTTAGATTGCTTAGATGATAATGAACTTGAAAAATTCTCATGCTTTAAAATTATTTATAAAAGTTTGCCAACTTTGCGAAAAAAGGCTAAATATAGAGAAATATAAAATGAAATGTGTTGAACTCAAAATGAGAGCCGACACATTTTTTGTTTTGCACGAAAAAAAAGCGATCTCAGATGTGCAATGCACCGAAAAAAAGCGATCTCACGTGTGCAAAATTGCACCGAAAAAAAGCGATCTCACGTGTGCAAAAAAGTAAATTGAAATGCCTGGAAACAGAATGAAAAAAATGAAAAAAGAAAAAACTGAAAATCCTAGAACGCCAAGGAAAACACGAATAGGACACGAAACAAAAAACAATGAAAATAATGTGCGAAAATTGTTGAAAAAAAGCACATATTATGATATAAATATATAGAGAGAAAAGATAAAAAATAAAGCCGAAAAAACGGAGGAAAATAATGTTAAAAAATAAATTAAAAATAAGAAAAATAAAAAATATATTTATATTAATTATGATAGTAGCGATAATGCTAGGAATGTATAATAATGTACGAAGGTCAAGGGCAGAGAAGGTAATAGAAATATCGTTAGAAGTCGCAGATAAAAATAATCAAATAGA
>CAKPLX010000135.1 GCA_934167785.1 uncultured Bacilli bacterium | reverse complement strand
ACAGTCTATTTCTAATTGATTTTCTCCTTCATTATAATCTGTACCATCTGTATATTTATTTCCATTATATGCATAAACTCTAGAATCGCTTGATACTTTTATAATGCCACCTTTGCCAGCTATGCCACCATCTCCGCCTTGAGTATTATAGTTATTAGCTAAAGCACCTTGTCCACCTATATATGCATATGCTTCCTTATTGTATGTCAATCCATTTGAAGTAGTTTTCCCAGACATAAAATATGCTCCACCAGTACCCCACTCAACATTTAAATCAGCTGTAAGTCCATTATCAGCTCTCGCTATAAGAGGTTGACCTGAACCTCCTGTGTATCCACCTCCACCAGCAGCATGGTCACCACCTCCGGCCTCCAGCACCTCCGCCGCCTATTCCAGATGCTGGATACCCTCCACCGCCTGTTCCTGCATAAGCATTAGTACCTGGAACTGATGCTCCGCCAGCCCCACCATAAGCATATACTACCAAACTATTATATATATTTACATTTCCACAGTCTTCACCGGCTTCTCCATCATGACCTGAACCATTTAAATTATCAGATATTTCTCCATTTGCACTTCCTCCATTGCCACCATTACCACCAATACCAGCACCAGCGCCACCTCCGGCCTCCTCCACCAGTATTACTATCTCCTGTTCCATATGTTCCATTTCCGTTCGAAGCATTACCACCATATGAAATCAATGTACCTGTGCCATACAAGTTCAAAGTTGAATTTGTAGAAACTCTTATTCCTGCTCTACCACCAACTCCACCTTTTGCATTCCAATCAGTTGCTTTTTCTCCCTCTTCTGCATAAGATGAACGAACTTTAACAGTTCCAAATACATATAAATTTAATGTAGCACCATCTTCTAATTCTATTGCACTCCTACCTGGATAATTCTTATTATCAATATCCATATCACCAATTATTTTTATAGTAACTGGATCTCCTGCTGGAATTTTAAAATTAAAATCTTGGCCACTAACTTTATCTAGCACAATATAATTATTACCTGGCTTTATTTCCAAATCTCCACGTGTTATATTATCTGGTGTTACAATAAAATTCTTTTGATCGTTTGTAAATTCGTCAGACAGTTTATTCTTTATCTTATAAAATTCACCATCTTTCTCTATTTCATAATAACTTTTTGCATACTTTACAATTAAATTATCTGTATATAAGTAGTCTGCAATTTTTCCATTATTTTTCAATTCACTCAAATAACTTGTTATTCCATTTGTCTTTCCAAAGAAACTACTTGAATTATAATCGTATAATATGTATTCTAATTCTTCTCTTTCTTTACTTTCTTCCTGTGCAATTTTTGCATTCTTTGCTTGTGTCAAAATTCCATTTTCACCAATTGTTGCACTTAAGCTTACACCAGCAAGAATCAACATCACAATAATTGAAATAACTAAAGCTATTAAAGTGATACCATTTCTTCGTCGTAACCTGTAATCACTATCTTGTTGTTTTAATTTAAATTTTCTTTTGTTCATTAATGATTTTCCTCCTTAGATTTTATAAGCAGAGAAAAAGCCTTTTATTGTTTCATTGCTAATTTATTTGTTTAATCCTCAATAAATTATTAATATTTAAAGCTTTTTCTCTTTCAATCCATAAAAAACAAATGTCTAATGACTTTGCTTTCCTTTGAAAGAAAACCATTTCAAAACTTCTCTTTTATTTTTATGGATTTCTTTAAGTTACACACTTAAAGAAATAAAAAAAAGACACAAAACAGTGTATTTTAAATACTTTTTTGCGTCTTATATAATATTTTTTTTAATTATTTATAAAAAAATCTTTTATAGTAGTTGACTTAAAATATTACTAATGTTAGAATTTTTATAAATGTTAGAATCTCTTTAAGTGTGTAACTTAAAGGGTTTTATTATTTTTACCAACCTGAATGTTTAGCAAAATTTGTGCCTTCTTTAATCTTAGTAAAATCATCTATATTATTTCCAG
>CAKPLX010000134.1 GCA_934167785.1 uncultured Bacilli bacterium | reverse complement strand
GTTGGTGAAGGGGTTTAACACATCGCCCTCTCAAGGCGACATTCACGAGTTCAAATCTCGTACGGGTCACCAAATTTGAAATTAAAACCAATTAGAAATAGTTGGTTTTTTGTATAATGAAAAGAAATGCTAAATTATGTGATTAATTAAGTAATATAAAAATTATACAAGTAAGAAACAAATATGAATAGTTATAATGTTATTATATTTATAAAAAATACGATAGGTTAATGTACAATAATTATGTTTTAGGAAAGTGATAATATGCAGAATTTATATTATGATTTTATTATTTTTATGGCTTTTGAATGTGCAATGATATATGATAATAAAAAAAGTTTGAGTATAAAAAATATTAAAAAGTATAAAGATGTAATAGTTGAGAAAATGTATGATTATTTTTATAATCAACATGATGGTTTTGAAGAAGATGAAACCGAGAAAGTTGTTGAAGAATATTTTAAATCATTTGGATATGTAGATGATGAAGAGTTTATAAAAAATTTTGTGGAAAATAATAGTGAGTTATTTAAAATCAATGATGATGTTATTAGTTTAAGAAAAAACATTGATTTTGAAGAATTTAATGCATTGAAATTTAAACTTGCTGATTATGAAAAACCATATAATAAATTGCTATGTGGTACACAAGTGAATTTTTGTGTTTGTGTTGATGCGCTTAGAGCAGCAAAGATAGATGGATTATTAGATGATTCTATAAAAATGTTTCATATAGAAAAAGAAAACGAAAACAATTTTAGGAATATTGGTAATCCTGAAAATAAAGTTGCGTATGATTTTGGTAATATTTTTATTATGTCTAATTTATTAAATATATGTAAAAAATCTCATTTTGTTATTAATTATATTTATAGATTATGGCTGGAAATATCAAATGATATAGGTTTAGGATTAGATGAAATAAAAATATTATCTGATAGTGTTAAAAATGAAAAATTTTACGAAGATAATGATTATATTTTATACAGCAAATCTATAACTTATTTAAAAGCTTTATTAAGTGAAAATCTACTATATGCTAATAAAATGATTGAATATATAGATTATTTGGAAGAATTGAAAAGACCTGACTTTGACGGGCCTGTTTTAGAGCCAATATTTCCAGATAAATTTTCAGATTATTTGAGTAGTAATAATAATGATTATCTATTTGAAGATTCATCAATTAATTATGATGAAATAGATGGTTTTTTGGATGCTGAAACAGAAGAACATGATGAAATAGAAGAGACAAAAATTAATATGACTTTTTACCTTATGCTTGCAAAGAAAATGTGGGACTATGATATAGAGAATAATGATGAAATGGTGAGACAAAAATTAAATAGATTACTCTATTGCTTGGATAAAAATATTAAAATATATGATTATGAAACTTTAGAAAAAATAATTAATAAATATGATTTATACGATTATAAAAAAGATGATTTTTTTGATTTTTATGTATTATCTAGACTAATATTAGTGGATATATTAAGGTATAAAAACAATAATAATATTTTAATAAAATTGTTGTTTGTGAAAAATTATTTAGATATTACAGAAGACAAAAGAATAGAAAGGATATATAATAAATATCAGGATGATGACAAAATTGCTAATAAAACTTACAAACTTTTATTTGGAAATAATAAGGGTAAGCGTAAAACATTTGAAAAATACTAATAATAACAAAAAACGTTTTATTTAAGCAAGATGCTAAGAAAAGTTTGTAGGTAATTAATGAGTATGTATTGAATAACTTTATGTTTTATTGTTTTTATTAATTACACTATAAATAGAGTCATCATTAGATATGGTGGATTTATTTGTTGTCCAATTGAAATATACTTATTAATTAAATAATAAAAAAATTATATATAATATATATTATTTATGTGTAACCCTTAACTTTAAAGATAAAATTTGATATAATTTAAGTACTTAAGAAAGGAATGATTTTATGACTAATAAAGATTTAGCAGACTTGATATTTCCTAATATTACAAAAACAATAGAA
>CAKPLX010000133.1 GCA_934167785.1 uncultured Bacilli bacterium | reverse complement strand
ATGCAAGCCTGCTCATAAGCTCGGGCGTTGATGTCAAGACAGTTCAAAGCGTTCTCGGACACTCGCAGGCAAGCACCACCCTTGACATATACGCCGCCGCCTTTCAAGACAGAGAGGCACAAGCTCTCGGAGCTGTGGCGAATATCCTCACGGGGGAGAGTAGGCGTAAGGCGGAATAAAAAGAGAGCAAGCCAAAGCCCGCTCGATAAGTTTCACATATTTTATTTTTTTTGACTATAATGACCAAACAATGACCAAAATGCAATTTGTCATAAAACAAAAAACTCGCAAACCCTCGTAAATAAAGGATTTGCAAGCTCTTTAACTTGTGTTGTGACTATGAAATAGATGAATTGTTTAAGCGTTTGTGTTATAAATGAAAAAACATTTTTCTTAAAAGCAATGATAGAGAATGAAAGCGTCAAATTATTACCACATTGTTAACTGATCATCTATTAAAGATTTAACGTTTCTTTCAATTATTTTATCTTCAATTAATAATTCACTGCATAACAATGGTGAATTTGGATTGTATTTTGCATAATTATCATCAACTGTTTTTAAGCTATAATTGGCATAACAATACTTACACTTATGCATACAAGTATTATACAGACCAATGTCAATACTCTCTATACAACCACAAATATCACGCTGATTTTTATCTTTGTTTGCTGAAATCCTACAGCCGCAAAGTTGTTCTATCAATTTGTCATCAATACACTTACCGTGATTTATCCCATATGAAGAAAGATCAATGCTCTCTGCGCAAGTATTGATTTCAAAATCATATTTTTTTGATATTTCACTAAATGCTTTTGCAATAAGATTTATTTCTTCTTTTACAGGTTCATTTATCTTACTCTCATTTAAAGTACGAGCATTCTTTTTATAAAAATCTACAAAGCTTATAACGCATTTATTAAAACTTCCATTTAAAATTTGAGAAAGCTTCTCAAAATACTTAATATGGTATTGTACTGTATATTTTTCACTTAGAATAATCGGATCATATCTCCAAATCACTCTATCACGACCGATTAAATCAGACAATTGCTTGAAAGTATTAATTATTTCTTCACTTTTAGATGGAACATTCGGTTCAATATCATTAGAATAAGAATTCAAGGTAAACTGAAAATAATATCTATAATCTTTCAATTCGTCAAGTTTATCAAGCATAGGTTTAGGATTTTTTGTCCAAAACACAATACAATCCACAACGTCCGGGGAAAGTTTTATTTTACTAACCTGATGTATATTCATGGGGTTCCGAACAAGAACATATCCTTCTTTTATTCTATTGAAAAACCAATCAGAATAAAAAGCAGGAATATCTGTCCTGCGGCTTGCACTGATTATCATTTAATTATTCCACCTCAATTATTAATTGTGCACTGTTACACGTTTTCGCTACACAATATTTTTGTTGGAAGTCATAGTCTATAACATAAAAGTTTTCATTCGTATCATACTGTTCAGAGTCACTATAATAACTCGACGGTGAAAATCTTTTTTTACTATATGTAAAATTATACTCCAAATTATTTAATTTGTCAATGAGCATATCAACAGTATCTCTGCCGGTATAGCAACTATCAACGTCATTAATTATTATCAGCATTGGTGTATCATGCCTCTTATTCGAAACAATGCTCTCAATAATATCATCAAAAAATTGACTTATGCCCATTTCCCCAATTTCTTTATAGAAAAAAGATATGAGATATTCAATTATAATCACATTATAATTCATTATATTATTTGTTTGCAAATAATACAAAACATCTACATTAGTTGAAAAATTCACATTATAGCCCGAAGAACGTTGTATTTGTTCATGGATAGTATCCCAGTATGCATTTATATCTATACCATAATATTCATTTATTTTTGCACTACACACTTCATCAAAAGCCATTAAATCAGCAGCTCCACCGCATCCCAACGATAATATACTAAAATCCCTATATCTATCAAGATCAATTTCTTGAAGAGCATACCTTATTTCCGAGCAATATTTATATGAATATCTACATACGTAATAGTCGAGTAATTTTCTACAGCTATAATCAGATCGTAACTGATTA
>CAKPLX010000132.1 GCA_934167785.1 uncultured Bacilli bacterium | reverse complement strand
ATCGCTATTCCAATAGTTGCATCTTCCATTTCCTGTTATTAAGATTTTTTTTCCACAGGTATTATTTTTTTCAAGTAGGTATACTTTAGCTCCTGCTTTAGCGACATAGATTGCCGATACTAATCCAGAGGCACCCCCACCTATTACAATAACATCTTTCATTTTATCACTTTCCTCGTATAGTTACTTTTGGCTGTTCACTAGTTGCTAGAAATGGCATATAAATATTTTCATAATTAGTGATTGATTCCTTTATATTTATGTAGTAGTCCTGTATCGAAACTTTTTTATCATGAAATATTTTTTCTTCTTCTTTAATCAAGCATCCACCTAATGCTTGTATTGTTTTTGAGCTTTTGATGTTTTTGCTTAAGCAATCTAACATAATAATATCTAAATTATTCTTTTGACATTCAAGTAATGCAAGATATAATTGTATTTTGCTATATCCTTTTTTTCTCTCACTAGGACGGATACTATATCCGATGTTACCGCCAATATCAGATAACATTTTATTTAATGCCAATCTAATATGAACCATACCAACAATTTTATTGTCATTTTCTCGAATAAAAAAATACGTTTTCGATGGTACCAATTCTTCTGTTGGGATTATTTTTTCATCCTTTTCAATTTTAACTATCCATTC
The DNA here is from genome assembly GCA_934167785.1 of uncultured Bacilli bacterium. The sequence goes on along the minus strand of CAKPLX010000132.1, from coordinate 1,483 downwards.
TTCATAGTTATTAAGATAATACTTTAATTTATTGGTTCCATCTGTATCATTTTTATTATTATCTAGTATTTCTTGAATATAATCTAAGGCATCATTTTTTCTTTCTAATGAAGGTTTTACTAAATAGAATTTTTCCATTTTATCACTTTCCTTGTTTGCTATTATATCATGAAATTGGTACTAATTAAAAATATTATTGATTGTTTTTTCTTACTTCTGTGTTACTTTTTACTTTCTTTTTGGTAATAGATAAAGCCTGATCATAATAGATAATATTTCCATTTTTTTCACCTGAAAGAAGTCTAAAAAGTTCTTCTTCTGGAATTTGTAAGCTTTCTGTAATTTCGGATAATAGACTATAATCCTTTTGGATTGCAGAAATAATTTCTTTTGAATATTCTAGAATTGTCTTTTCTAATAATCTTTTTCCTTCGGCATTTTTTAATTTTCTTTTAATATTAATTTCTTCTTTCATTTCCGACCTCTTTTATTTTTGTTCAAGTATTCTATTAAGTTATTTTCTATTTCTTGATTTTTTTCAATCAATTCTGTTTTTTTATTTTCATCTTTGATTAATTCTTTTAATTTTTGAAATTCTGCTCCTACTTTACTATTTCTGTTAATTAAGTCTCCCCTATCTTGACTAGAATTATCTGATTTTTTTGTTTTGGCTAAAATAACAAAAGTTAAATTTGAATCTAAATTCAGGTATCCTATTCTAATTTTAAATTTTTTAATTTCATGAAGTCCTTTTAATCTAGCATTATTTTTTAAACTTTTTCCTTTTATTTCATTATTTTCTGTAAAACCATTTTTTAGTGATTCTAAACATTCGATAATATCTATATAATATTCTTCTGGAATATCTTTCAAATCCTCTTCTAAATAAATTTTTCCACTGCCAGTTGTGGCAAAAATTAAATTTTTTGGACTACCTTTTTCTGCTATTTCTTCATCTTGTTCTTCTTTCCTTGCCTCTTTGATTAATCTTTCACATAAACTCTTTTTAAAATTATTTAACTCTAATTCTTCTTTCAAGTATTCTAACATTTCTTTATCTTGATTATCTATCTTATTTAACTCCTTGATTAATTCCTTTTCCACAAGTGATAATTTTTCTATTAATCCATACATGATTTGAAAAAATGAAGTAAATTCTGGTTGTGGAAGAGCATTTTTTATATCTTCTTCATCTTGTAAAAGTTGAATTGCTTCATAATATTGATTTCTTAAAATTTCTATTGTTTCCATATTCTCTCCTACTTTACATAAGAATATTTTATCATGGATATTTAGAATATAATAGCATCTTTCACTTTAATTGACATTAATTCTAAAGGAGTTGTCATTTTTTTAGTAAAAATACTTACTTAATGACTAGTTTTGTATCAGTATTTTTAGCAAAAAAGAAAAAGAGTAACAAAGTTACTCCATAAATTCTTCTTCTAGAACTTCTGATGGTTCTTCATCATAAAATTCTTTT
>CAKPLX010000131.1 GCA_934167785.1 uncultured Bacilli bacterium | reverse complement strand
AACCTGACCTTCTGTTGTTTGATGAGCCGACTTCGGCTCTTGACCCTGAAATGGTAAATGACGTTCTTGACGTAATAAAGGGTATCGCCAAGAAGCAGAAAAACAGCACAATGGTGATAGTTACTCATGAAATGGCATTTGCCCGAGAAGTATCCTCAAGGATTTTGTTTCTTGACGGCGGATATGTAGTCGAGGACGAGCCGCCGGAGGTTTTCTTTAATGATCCAAAATCTCAGAGAGCAAAGGATTTCTTAGCAAAAATGCTATAACAGATAATAATTTATAAGGGGCTGGAAACTATGGCAGAAAAGCTTTACTGTGAAGCTGAAACTAGAATAAAGGAATATATTTTTACAAACAAACTCAAGGCGGGAGATAAACTCCCCTCAGAGAGAACATTTGCCCAGATGTATCATGTGGGACGAAACATAATAAGAGAAGCGCTGAAATTGCTCAGTGAGGAACGTGTTATCGAAATAAGGGAACGCTCAGGGGCATATGTCCTTGATAACTCAGACGCAAAGGTGATATCCTCCATAAAGGAAGAGTTCATGTCTGACGCAGCCGATCTAAAAGGTGTGCTGGAAGTAAGAAAAGTCCTCGAGCCGTTTGTAATAAGAAAATGTATTGATAACATCAGCGACGCACAGCTTGAAAAGCTTGAAGAGCTGCAACACAAAATGAAAAGCGTAGAAAGTGCGGCGGAGTTTGCCGAACTTAATATCGAATTTCATGAAACAATAGCAGAGTCAACAGGCAATCCTGCGCTTAAAACTGTTATGTGTATGCTTTATAATGTTCTTGGTGAAAAAATATTCCATTTGCCATATGCCGATCCAGCTTCTAATTCGGAAACCATAGAAGAACATGAGATGATAATTAGGTATATCAAAGCCAAAGATACTGCCAAGTGTGTTGAATGTATACTTAGGCACGTTGAAAGCGGTGAAAGAGACCTTGAATACATCTCTAACATTAAAATACCAGAGAGTAAAGATGAATGATACAAATAATATCAGAAAAAAGTCAGTAATTATGATGTTGGCGGCGGCTTTTTTGTGGAGCACATCAGGTGCGGCAATAAAGCTTATGACCTGGGACAGCATGACTCTGGCAGGGATAAGAAGCCTTATAGCAGGCGTGACCATACTTCTTATAACAAGAAAATTCAAGTTCAAAATGACTTTAAGACAGTTTGCGGCTGCATTGGCATATGCCGCTTCAGTGATCTGCATAGTGGCGGCTACAAAACATACAACGGCTGCTAATGCGGTGCTTCTTACATACACTTCTCCTATATACACTGCCTTGGGAGCGCACTTCTTTCTTCATGAAAGGATAACAAAGAAGGACACACTTTCTATCGCTGTAATAATCGTGGGACTTGTGTTTTTTGCGGCAAACGGTTTGTCAACGGGTCATTGGTTTGGAGATATCCTGTCGGCATTGTCAGGTCTGCTTTACGCTGTTATGCTGCTTCTTATGAGAAGCGAATGTGAAAATGAGCCAATAGTGTGCGTTACATGGGGCTGTTTTATGGCGTTTATATTTTCATTGCCGTTTATGAAGCCTGTTGATATCACCACGCAGAATATACTGCTTATAGTTTTCTTAGGCGTATTCCAGCTTGGATTATCGTATATTCTGTATATAACCGCACTGAAAAACATATCTGTGCTGGAAGCAAACATAATCACAGTCATAGAGCCTGTGCTCAATCCTGTGTGGGCATATCTTTTCGTAGGGCATGAGCTGCCAACTGTTACTGCCACTATAGGTGGAGTTATCATAATTATAGGCGTACTGATCAAAGAGATAAGTTTTAGAAATATTCACACTACAAAATCAACTTAATATCATATTAGAATGGAGGTCTTTATAATGTATGAAGCAAAATTCAAAGCCGCAGAACAAAAGGCTAAGGACGCATATAACAAGGTGGACAGACGAATGGAGCCTATTATCCATGGGGACGTTCCCTCTTTTATGAATTTGCCTATTGCACGTTCAAAGGAAGATCTTGAGGGCTGTGATGTTGCTATTATCGGTATCCCATACGAAGGCTCAAAGCTTGTGACCCCATATCGTTATCTTCCATACAATGCAAAGGATTCTGACGAAGAGTCACTGCAGATATATGCAAGGTGTGGCGC
>CAKPLX010000130.1 GCA_934167785.1 uncultured Bacilli bacterium | reverse complement strand
ATTTTAAATTGTGATTCTCAATCAATAAATATTCTGATCCGCGTAAAATGAATTTTTAAATTCCAGTTTTTTTACCCTCAAAAACAGAAATCTGGAATTTACTCTTGCACATAGTTTTTGTTACAATTCCATATGGTTATCTGTCTGTTGGAAAGGATTACCATATGAGCGAACATAACCAAAAACATTTAACCCTGTCCAACAGGACTTATATAGAACAGGAACTGTTTCAAAAGAGTACTTTTTCTTCCATAGGTGAAGTCTTGCATAAAGATCCTTCTACTATTTCAAAGGAAGTAAAACGTTACTCTAAAACTGTTCCTGCTAAACACAGCTACAAATGCAATCTCTGTAAACATTACAAAGACTGTGATTTATTAAGTAGTGAACTCCATTGTCAAAGTTACCATAATCGCTACTGCTCCTTCTATTGCAAACGCTGTTATCGTCGTAACCCAACCAATGTATGTCCGTATTTCTTGCCTTACAAATGCGATAAAATTAACAAACCACCATATGTTTGTAATTACTGTGAGGATTACAAATCCTGTCCTCTGGACAAGAAAATATATGATGCTTCTTATGCCCAAAGGCAATACGAGAAAAATCTTTATAATTCCCGTAAAGGCATTAACATGCCCCCGGAAGAATTGCAGGAACTCAACGATTTAATATCTCCCCTTATCTTGAAGGGACAGCCATTAAGTCATATCTTTGCAGTACATGCTGATGAGATTCCTGTATGCAGAAGAACACTCTACAACTATCTGGATCAGCGTGTGTTTCAGGCAAGAAACATTGATTTACCTCGCCGTGTCCGTTACAAAAAACGGAAGAAAAAGTCCGAACCAAGAAAGAGCAAAAATCTTCAACAGGTATATCGTAACAAACGTACCTATGTGGATTTTGAGCGTTTTATGGAGGCTCATCCGGACCTTGATGTTGTTGAAATGGATACAGTCAAGGGTGGACGGGATAAAGGAAAATGCCTTCTCACACTGCTCTTTAGAAGCTGTAGTTTTATGATTGTAATACTTATGCCGGACTGCACCCAGAGAAGCGTAATCAAAGCAATAAATGATCTTACCGAAGTTCTTGGCATCAGAACCTTTAAGAAGTATTTTCCGGTAATTCTGACGGACAATGGTTCTGAATTTAAAAATCCATGGGATATTGAAAAGACCGAATCCGGAACCCACAGAACCTATGTATTCTACTGTGACCCTTATGTTTCCAATCAAAAAGGACGTTTGGAAAAGAATCATGAATACATTCGCTATGTTATTCCCAAAGGTCGTAGCATGTATCGATACACACAAGATGACATCAATCTTATGACCAGCCATATCAACTCTACCTCAAGAGACAGCTTAAATGGCGCAACTCCTTTTGATTTGGCTGCCCTGCTTCTTGATGCAAAGATACCAGCTCTTGCAGGACAGGTTAGAATTCCAGCTGACGATGTCTGTCTGAAGCCTTCTCTTATTGAAGACAACGTTTCCAAAAGAAACAAAGCGTCTACGGAAGGTGGTGATATCAATGGCTAAAAAGTACAAAAAGAAGTATAAACGCCTGGAAGAACGCTACGAAATTCTCAATGAACACATGCTTGACATAACGGATGATAATGATCGGTATCTCAACGAATTACGTTATCTTGAAGCCTTTATAGAATGGAAAAATCTTAATGAAGAATTCCTGTGTTTTAAGAATAACGCATATGAAAAGTATGACGAAAATTTACCATTCTCAAGATTAACTTTATAAAACAAAAATACCGTCCAGCAAGTCGATATTTGTCTCCCCAGACGATTGACCCTTGCCAGCCGGTATAATCATAAAAGAAGCAGATAGATAACCACCGAGCGACCACGAAACGCAAAATCCAACTTCATTTCTGACGTTAGACGGGTGGAATTTATTTTTTCTCAAACTGCTCCAGTCGTCTGTTTGCTATGCAAACAAACAGACTTCATAACACGAATTATAGCACTTTTCAGGGTACTTTTGTATAGGGTATCTTCAAAAAAGTTGCTCAAAATCGAAAATTCGAGGTCAAGTCAGTTAGAACTGGAATTTAGTTTTTCATTTGACCATTTTTTCCATATCCCTGCCCACGTTTTTTCGAATCAACAATTACAAAGCCAAACCGTAATTCCTCAAAAAATTCAT
>CAKPLX010000129.1 GCA_934167785.1 uncultured Bacilli bacterium | reverse complement strand
TTAGAAAATGTTGTGTATCTTGAATTGTTGAGACGAGGATATGAAGTATATATAGGAAAATATGATGATTTAGAAGTTGATTTCGTAGCAAGAAAGCCAGAAAATACTATATATTATCAAGTTGCATTAACAACTAGAGGGGAAAATGAAGAAGATAATAAAATCTTAGATAGAGAATTAACTCCATTGAGGAAAATAAATGATAATTATCCTAAATACATTTTGACATTAGATGATGATTTAGATGCAGACTTTGATGGAATAAAGAAGATAAATGTGTTGGATTGGTTGCTTGATGAAAAAAATAATTAAAGATACTGATGAAAAGCAAAATATGAAAGTAATTGAAAGTTAAAGAATTATTTTGCTTTTTTGATAATAAAAGACAAGTTTCGACAAATTTTTTGAATCTAAAAGTATAAAATAAAAAGTAAGAAAAGTTTTAGAAGAATTTTATAAAAAAATATGCTTTTGAGCTAAACACGAAAGGAATGAGAATTAACATGAGTGAAAAAAATATAACTGAAGAAGATAAAGAAAAAAATATAAAAGAAATACTAGATATAGTTAAGAATAATTATAATCAATATTATGAAAGAACTCAAAATATAGACAATAAAAGTGGTTTTTTTATAGCATTTCATGGAGCGGTTCTGTTACTATTAATTAATCCTGAAAATATAAATAAAATTTTATTAACACAATATCAAAATATAGAACAGATTTTAAAATATGGATTTATAGTAGTATTAGAAATCAGTATATTAATTTTAGCAATTAGTTCAATTTGCTTATTTATATGTAGTTTGAAATCAAGAAATATAAAATACATGCCAACTAATATTTGTGAAGAAAAATATTATAATTGCCAAAATATTGATTTAAATAAAGAATTGCTAAAGGGATATAAACAAATAGCAGAATATAATGAATGTATAATTGATAAAAAACATACTTTATATAATTATGCATCTATGATAACATTGATTGAAACTATTTTAATAGGAATAAATTTAATAATTCAAAGTATATAAAAGGAGGTGAAATTTATGAAAGAAGAAGAAAATAACTCAAATAATGATAGTGAAAATTCAACATGTCCAAGAATAGAACTAGGAATACATCAAAATAGTTATAGACCCAAAAATACAGAGAAGAGAGGAAGTAATGAAAATGAGTAAAAGAAAGATATTTGTTTCATTTGATTTTGAAAATGACAGAAATTATAAATATTTATTAGAAGCATGGAATGGTAATAGTGACTTTGACTTTGAATTTGATGATAAATCAACAAGAGAGATAAATAGTTGGAATATATCAACAATAAAAGCAGCATTGACAAGAAAAATTAATGAAGCAGATTATACTATTGTAATAGTAGGAAAAGAAGCAAATAAAAGGCATAAAGATAGTCAGCTTATTGGATATAAAAACTGGCAAAACTTTGAAATTGCTAAAAGTAAAGAAAATGGAAATAAACTAATTGCGATAAAAATTAATAGTTTATATGAATCTCCAGAGGAATTGTTAAATAGTGGTGCAAGCTGGGCATATTCTTTTAGTGAAGAAGCAATTATGAAAGCGGTGAGAAATGCATAATGAATAATACTGAAATCTTGTATGATCATTACAAGGATACTATTGAAGAAACAAAAAAACAAGAGAGCAGAAGAAATAAATTATTTATAATAATTTTGATACATATTTTTGTTTTATTTTTAGTATCATATAAACCAGAAAGTATGTGCAATGTAATATCTGATTTATTGATGGAAAAATGGAAAATGGGATTTTATTTTAGTATTAACATTATTCAGATAGCTATTATGATAAGTATGTTATATTGTGTTATAAGATATTATCAAATCAATATACAAATTAATAGAATATATCCATATATACATACAATAGAAAATGAGTTGTCTAAACAAATAAGTAAAAATTTCACGAGAGAAGGAAAAAACTATTTGAAAGAATATCCTAAAACCCAAAATATTGTTTATTTTTGCTATAAATATATATTTCCTGTTTTCTATATAATTGCATTAATATATAGAGTAGTAATAAATAATACATGGAATAGTCCAGTAATAAAAAGTATAGAAGTAATTATTACGATACTATTAATTATATTAAATATTGTATATATGATTGATATATTTCAACAAGAAA
>CAKPLX010000128.1 GCA_934167785.1 uncultured Bacilli bacterium | reverse complement strand
GTTGGTAATGCTTATAACTTTATATAATCCAACAGGAGAAGGTGGACACCAAGGAGGTATGTGGTTCATTTTGTCGCTATACTTTATAAAATATTCAAAAAGTCTTATAATTTAGGTAAAAAATAGAATATCAAGTCAAAGAAAAAGTAGTCGCGTTTTATAAATCACATTCTTCTTAAAAATATATGAAGTGGGACATGATAAACTAAATGTATATGGAAAAAATTATGCTTTATAATAGTTAATTATAAAAGAAAAGAGTGGACATGTTGTTTACACTTGATATAATTTTACAAAGATTAAGACTATAGCAATAAAAAATATTATAGAAAGTAATACTATTAGAACGCTTTGTTTTCAAGTGTTCTATGGGATGATGTAATACATGTATTCTTGTACTACATAAAAAATAAACATATAAAATATAGTTGAAAAAGAAAGAGGGGACAGCTTATTTTTGCTATCCCCAATTTTCTTTTTAAAGGTTAAAGTTATTATGGCTACGATTAATTGAAATCAACCGTAGGCACTTCTTTTGCAGACTCATCAGCCTCAAAATAGTGCATAGGATAATATCCACTCATTCTAGCGACTATGCTAGTAGGAAACTTTTGAACTGTTGTATTATAATCTTTTACTTTTTCATTGTAATACTGTCTAGCTACAGAAATTCTATTTTCTGTTCCAGCCAATTCATCCTGTAATGCAATAAATTGTTCACTAGCTTTGAGGTCAGGATAATTTTCTGAAATTGCAAGTAATCTGCCAAGAGCAGAATCTAAGGCGTCATTTGCTTCACTGATGCTTGCTATATCTCCACTCTCAATACTTCCAGCTAGTTTTGATCTTGCATCAGCAATTTCTGTGAATACTTTTTCCTCATGGGTTGCATACCCCTTAACAGTTGCTACTAGATTTGGAATAAGGTCACTCCTTCTTTGGAGTGTTGTCTCAATTTGAGACTGTTGCATTTCGACCTCTTCCTTCAAAGACACCAAACTATTTCTAGTTTCTAAAAAACAGAATATTGCTAGTACTACTACTACAGCGATACCAATTAACACTTTTGTTTCCTTTTTCATTGTAAATTACCTCCTAATGTTTTTAATTTTTTGTTTTGATTTACAATTTTCATATTTAATTTGTTATCGTGAGGCACCACCTCCTCCGGAGAATCCACCGCCGAATCCACCGCCGAATCCGCCGCCTCTAGTTCCAGAAGAACTACTATCCATAAGACAGTCTAAAATAATAAATACAATTCCATCTCCAAATCCATCTCCAAAGATGTGACCTGTAATCCACTCAAGAAAAATAAGTAGAATTATAATTATTAATATAATAAGTAACAATTGACCTAATGTTAATTCATCTGGTTCTTCAATTTGAATTGATTCGGTATCCAATCCGTTTATTGAAATGTCATATTCCTCACAGAGAACTTTTAAAACTGCATTGACAGTAAGTTTTGTCGCTTCAGTATATTCATCGTTTTCACGGTGAGGGACAAAGTAGTCATCAAGAATTCGACCGCATTTTGAGTCGTTTAAGCATCCTTCTAACCCTCTGCCGATTTCAAGTCTAACTTTTTTATCAGACCGAGAGAATAAAAGTAATACTCCGTTATCTTTTCCTTTTTTGCCTATGCCCAAAGTATTAAATAGATTATTTGCATAATCTTCAATACTTTTGTCAAGTAAGCTTTCTACCGACACAACGACAAATTCTACTTCTGTCTTTTCTTCGAGTTCTACTAGCATTTTGTTGAGATCTTTTTCTACATCATCATTGATGATATTATCTTCATCGTAGATGTAAATATCATTCTCAACTTTTGGGATTGGGATTTTTTCAGATGTAGTACATCCAGTAAGCATACTCATAAGAGTAGTAAATACCATGAGTAATATCACATATGAAATTATCCGTTTTTTGTTCATAACTCTTTCCTTCCTTTCTCAGATTACAATCTGATTTTGATATGTGCTAAATAAGTAAAAATCATATCTATTAAATATTATACAATATTTTACATAAAATTGCAATACTAACATGAATTTAATTCAAAATGCTTATGAGGATTGATATACTTGAATTATAAGTTTTGTAACAAGCATTTAATAATTTTGTCGTAAGTAAATAATAGAAATATGTCAATAGTTTTTGATTAGGACACCCTAAAAATACTATTTTAACTTGTGACTTGTTCACCCTTGAAAAGTCACAAG
>CAKPLX010000127.1 GCA_934167785.1 uncultured Bacilli bacterium | reverse complement strand
ACCCTAAAAGCAACCACTTCAGAAGGTGTTGTCATCGAAGGAAAAAACTCTGTTACCCTAGATAACGTAACCCTAGAGGATACAAATAATAAATTAAATGGGAAATCAACCACTTATAAAAATATCTTTCTTTATCAGTCGATGAGTGGAGATGCCGATACAGGCGTTGCCACATTCAAATCAAGTAATAGTAAAATTACAACAAACAAAGGAGATACTTTATATGTAACCAATACAAAAGCAAGCATTACTTTAGAAAATAATACCATAGTAAATAACGATACGACAGGAAATTTTTTAAGAATCAAAAAAGATTCCTGGGGAAATAGTGGCTCTAATGGAGGAGAAGTTACATTAACTTTAAAAAATCAAAAAGTAACTGGAAATATTATTGTAGATTCTACTTCAACCCTAGATTTTTCTTTAGAAAATACTTCTTCTTATGACGGGGTAATCAATACAGATAATAGTGCTAAAGAACTCACTTTAACTTTAGATAAAACTTCAAAAATAAAATTAATAGGAAACAGCTATGTAACTTCCCTTAACAATGAAGATACTACAAATAGTAATATTGATTTTAATGGTTACACTTTATATGTAAATGGAGAAGCAATAAACAAATAAAAAGCAAAAAGAAGAAAATTTGCTTTTTTTGATTTTAGATCTAGTTATTGATCAAATAAAAATTTTTAATATTTAAAATTTAATTAAATTAAAATAAATTATTGTATATGTAGGAACACTCACTTTAATAAATCGTTAAATTTCAACTTAAAGATGAAAGCTACTTTTATGCTAAGAAATTTTTGTTAAAAATAAAGTATTTATAATAAAATTTATTAAGTAAGATTAATAAATTTGTGCTATAATTAACCAAAGGAGGTATTTTATGAACGAAAAATCAACTAACCAAGCAAATTCTGTTAATTCTGATCAAGAATTAGTAAAAATGGCAAAAGAGCAAAGGAAGTTTACCATTTTGCAAAGAGAAAGAGCAATGAATAATGAGCAAATAGCCAAAAATCGTTCTGCACTATTAGCCGGAGCCTGTTTGATTGGTGCTTGTGTTTCTGTATATTTTAATGATGTAAATATGCAACAAGTTATACAGCACGAATTAAACTCTATTTATTCTTGGCAAGCATTGGGACAATATCTTTCTGATTTGGGTCCTCTTACAACATTGTTATCAGCTTCTGCTGGTGGTTTTATAGCCAAATATTTTCAACATTCAAGAAAATTTAAAGATATTCAAAATCAATTTATTGATATGAATAATTCTTTATCACAAGAAAATGTTCAAGAATTAGGAGGTCAAGAAAATGCTAAGTCGAGGTGAAATTCTAACATTAGATGATAAAAAAAAATATACTGTGGTTGTATCAAAAATTGTAGATTCAATAAATTATGTATACATAATAGATCAAGATGATTATACAAATTTTATGTTTTGTAAATATGACAATAATAATGGTCTTGAAGAAGTAATAGATGAAAAACTTATTGAAAAACTTATGTTAATTTTCCAAAAAGAAATTCAATTACAAAAGTAGATCTTATTTTAACAGAGAAGATAGTACCAATAGTAATATTGATTTTAATGGTTACACTTTATATGTAAATGGAAAAGCAATAAACTAACAAAAAGCAAAAATTAAAAAATTTGCTTTTTTTCATGATATAATTAAGACATGAAAGTGAGGAAGAAAATGAAAGTCTTATCGATAAAAGAACCATTTGCAACCTTAATTAAAGATGATGTAAAAATATATGAAACAAGAAGCTTTAAAACGAATTACCGAGGAGAAATTTATATTCATGCCAGTAAAACAATGAGTAAATCTGAAAATGTAGAAAAAGCGATGCCTTATTTAAAAAGTGAATTAAATTCAGGTTATATTTTATGCAAATGTAATTTAGTGGACTGTATTTATATGACAGAAGAATTTATTCAAAAAATTAAAAATACTACTAACGAGAGCAATTATGGGCGCTACGAAGTAGGAAGATACGCTTGGAAATTAGAATTAGTTGAAGTATTAAAAGAACCAATCCCAGCTAAAGGAAAATTAGGAATATGGAACTATGAAAACTAAAAATAATAGGGATAATTGATATTTAATTTATCTCTATTCTAAAACAAAAAAAGTAATAGTAAAATTTTAAATCATTCAATAAAATACTTATTAAGTATTCAGACTGTTGACAAATAGGTAAAATTTTTACTTATTTGTCTTTTATTTTGTAAAAATAATAAAATTTCCAATAT
>CAKPLX010000126.1 GCA_934167785.1 uncultured Bacilli bacterium | reverse complement strand
GGCTCATACACAGGCGAGATAAAGAAAAGCTTTGTTATCGCACCTGCCAAACAGCAGATACAGAAGCTTGAAACACGCTTCAAAGGCTTTTTCATAGACTGGGCGCAGAAAGGCTCTGCAACAGGATATGAGATAGAATACAGCGCAAATGCTGATTTTAAGGACAGCACGGTTAAAAAGCTTACTGCAAACAAACCCGATACTCTCACCATAAGCGGTCTGACAGCAGGAAATAAATATTATGTTCGTGTACGTTCCTACACAAACGTTGGCGAAAAGGTATACTATGGAGCTTGGTCAGACAGCAAAAATATTACAACTGCAAAGTATGATATCACCAAGTCAACGATCTCAGGCATTTCTGCAAAGACATACACAGGAAAGAATATTACGCAGAGCGTAAAAGTGAAATGCAACGGCAAGACGCTTAAAAGCGGCACAGATTACACAGTTTCATATTCTAACAACAAAAATGTAGGCACAGCCACAGTAAAGATAACAGGCAAAGGACAATACGGCGGAACTGTCAGCAAGACATTCAAGATAAACCCTGCCAAGCAGGAGATACAGAAGCTCACAGCGAAGTCAAAGGCTTTCTTTATTGATTGGGCACAGAAAGGCTCTGCAACAGGTTATGAGGTGCAGTACGCCACAAACTCTAAGTTTACAGGCGCAAAAAAGCTTGATGTTGCAAACAACAAGACCGACAAAATGACGATTTCAAAGCTTTCGGCAAACAAGAAATACTATGTTAAGGTGCGTTCCTATACGCTTGTAAAGGGTACGAAATATTATGGAGAATGGTCGGCTGTTAAGAGTGTGACGACGAAGAAGTAATATGCTTATAAACCACAACCAAAATATGCTTTGTCTTGATGAATTTGATATACTTGAACTGCGTGAAAATGCAGATGAGTGTGATTAAATGGTGTTACTGAAGCTATAAATGGATGTATAAAAGCAATTGCACGAGACGGGAAAGGTTATTCATTTGAAATTTTAAGAGGAAAGGTTCTGTATGGTCAAGCCTATAAAACCAAAGCCATTTTTTCTTATAATAAATTTTCTCCGACAGTACACTATGTAACTGGTTCTTCGATCCGCTCGTCATTAAATATGATCCAAAATCTTATGGATTCGTACAAACAGATATCAGGAGCTGATATTGATAGGTTAAAATTAGGACTATTCTAAATAGAATAAGCTGCCACAGATTTTTCTGTAGCGGCTTATTTTTGTTTATGCTATTCATTCTTGCGAAGATATCCGTCATCATCATATTTCTTAGCTATATGCTGTGCAGCTTGCCGATCGCCCCATTTGTCTACAGCCTTATCACAAATTGTCATATATTACGACATGTTTTCTGAAAAAGTTTACATTTATCAACACGGAAGTTGAAATAGCCGTCTAACGACAGGGTGGAGTGCTAAACGATGTATTATCGGAAAATGTGTAAAAGAGATTATTATTCGCTCATCTTTTGTGAAAAAAGAGAAATTATTCGCTAGGAAAATGTGAAATTGCTTTGACTTTTGCCTCTAACTGATGTATTATATATGATATAAGAGAGGTGAATAATATGTATATGAAAAGGAAAATAGACGATTTTTTGACCGCCTGGAAAACGGATCGCAGTAAAAAACCGCTTATTATTAAAGGACCAAGGCAGGTTGGCAAAACAGCGTCAATACGTCATTTTGCTAAGAATAATTATGAAAGCATCATAGAAATCAATTTTGTAGAGGAACCCAAATACAAAATGATCACATCTGATGGTTATAAAACAGAAGCTATCGTAAAAAACATATCGTTACTAGATCCGTCAAAAAAATTCATTCCAAACAAAACTCTTATATTTTTTGATGAAATTCAAGAGTTTCCTGATATAGCTACAAGTCTTAAATTTTTCAAGGAGGATAGCCGCTTTGATATTATATGCAGCGGTCCATGTTGGGTATAAATTATAAGGAAATCGAAAGTAATAGCGTCGGGTCTAAAACAGATTATACGATGCGCTCTATGGACTTTGAAGAATTTCTATGGGCAAAAGGCTATGATGATTCTTTTAAAAACAACTTACTGCTTCATATGTATGAAATAAAGCCTTTTAACGAACTAGAACTTACTGTAAGTAATTCTTTATTTATGGATTTTTGCGTGCTTGGCGGTATGCCTGCAGTTGTTTCAGAATATATTTCAAATAGAACTTTTGAAGGAACATTAGATATTCAACGACAATTATTATTGGATTACAAGGAAGATATACAAAAATATGC
>CAKPLX010000125.1 GCA_934167785.1 uncultured Bacilli bacterium | reverse complement strand
GTGCACAGGTTGCGTCTAGAATAAGAGTTCCTTTGTTTTCAGGTTCTTGCTGCTCTGGTTTGGCTTTCTGCGCATCAGCTCCACCTCCGGATGAAGGATTTGTATGGTCATCATCTTTTTTATCGCTGACCTCCTTCTCTTTGAGGGCATCCAACATATATTCATTGGCTTCCATGATGACATGCATTTTCAGACGTTTGCGGAATAAGACCAACGTACTTGAATCAATCGGAGTTTCTTCCTGATAACCTAGAAGCTCGATGAAATACTGATAATACGGATTTTCAGTCAACTGTTCAACCAGTTCTCTATCAGAATACTGCTATTTGGTATGAATGATCAAAGAACCCTGGGCAAGGCGTAATGGTTTTGCCACACGCCCATTCTTTCCTTTGAACAGACGGGAGTATTTCTTTTCAAATATTTCCCATGGAATTGCATCTTTCATTTTTATCCATCTGTTTTCTGGGTTCATGTGAAGTCCTATTGGCTGGTTAAATTTTAGAAAGTTGCTCTGTGTATTGTCAGTACATTTATACATTGATTTTCACTCCTTTAATAATACTTTTCTAAAGAAAACTGCACGAAAAAAGATTTGGAATCTTATAAAACCATGCACTTTATTATAGCATTTTCAAGTGAGAAACGCAGTAAAGTCAATGCTTTCAAGCTGATTTTCTTTTAATCAGCAGACACTAACTAATATTATTGATATTATTGATATTATTGATATTATTGATATTATTGATATTGTCATATTACTTCTCATCTGGCTAATGATGAAACTCTCGCTCATACGAATCTAATGCCATTTAATAATTTTTTTATATAATTATTTATTTCAAGTCCAGATAAATTTAACAATTTATTTATAAGTTTTCTCTCGTCATCAATAAGTATTATTTTCTCACTTCCTATTACTTCATCAATACATTCTTTAAGAAAATCCTCCTTATTCAGGAATATATGCTCGTTGCATTTATATTTTTCATATTGGTCTTTTATTTTATTCATTTGTTTCTCAGTAACATCAATGTCTAAAAGTCCTAATTTTATTTGTGAGATTTTGCATGTAGCATCTCTTAAAACAATCCTAATCTTTAAGATTCTATTCTGCTGATAAAATTTTTTCAATGAACATGTTATACCACTTATATTATACTTTCTTGAATAACATTCATATAGATTAATTCTTAATATATCAAGAAAAAAATCATAGCCTAACTTAATTTCACTTGGTAACCATAAATCAAGATTAACATTTTTATATAATACTACTGCATTTCCATCTTTTCTTGGTTCCATTTGAATAATACATTTATCAGATCTCAATAAATTTAAGTATAGCATATCATTGTTTTGGAATGCTATACTCCTCACTCTTTTCTTTACTAATTCTATATATTCAACAGGTTCTAATGATGACACTATACAGATTGACATATTGCTCTTTAGATATCTTTTCAAATAGAAATTATTTATTTTTTCTAAATTCAACATTCTTACATCAGACATTTTTCCAACTGGTAATTTTTCAAGGAATAAATCATTACTATACAATTCTCTACATATTTCTGCACTTTTTTGTTCTGCATGTTCGATTTCAATACTTACATCTGAAATTGCTTCATCAACATAGTCCTGAGTTATGTATACCCCTGACATTATATTTCCAATAACTTGTATCGCCTTTTTATAATTTTTCAATTTACAATGTATAATATATACTGTTTCAAAATAATTGGTATAACCGTGACCATAGAATGTAGTATCTGGATTGTGCTTATCCCATAATAAATTAATATGTTCCATGCAATGTGCTATTCCAGATTGTCCCCTTACTTCCTTTATTGATCCCGTTTGAACAACTAAAGCAATTTGAAAATCAGAACTATTTGTCTGACGACAACAACAGTTCACATTATCATTTAATTTTTCTCTGTAGATTATGTCTTTCATAGATTATCCTCATATGCTTCTGCCTGCATATTATACAATGATGCATACACCTTATTTTTTTTCATAAGTTCCTCATGGGTTCCCTTCTCTACAAGACAGTGATTCTCTAGTACAAATATGGTATTGACTAATTTTACTGTAGATAGCCTATGCGATATAAGTATGCATGTTCGATCATTAATAAGCATTTTTATCTTATTATACAATTCATATTCGGTTCTTGCATCCACTGAAGCTGTTGGCTCATCTAATACCAATATTGGAAAGTCTTCCATAAATACTCGGCTAATTGCTATTTTTTGCCATTGCCCAAGCGAAAGC
>CAKPLX010000124.1 GCA_934167785.1 uncultured Bacilli bacterium | reverse complement strand
GAAAAGCTGCACAAGATGCTATGAATGGATGGGATCCAAGTTATGGAGCTATTTATTATTTTAATCCATCAACTGCAACTAATAAATGGATTTGGTCAAGACCAATGACTGTTACTATTGGAAAACATAGATTTTGCAAGTAAAAAATAATTAATGTTAAAGAAAAATTTAATACAAAAAAATCAGTGCATTATATATACACTGATTTTTTCGTATTGGTGATAGAATAATATCAATAATTTTTAATACTTTCTAAACTTGGAAGTACTCCTTCGGGTAGAGTATCTCCCCATCGGTAGTAATTTTTACTAATAGCTAAATTATAATATTTTGCTATATCGTTTAAATACGCCCGATAAGTTTCAGCATCTTCTGAATTTGCGTTTTTACTTTTAGCAAATTTTAGAAGTTCACTTTTATACCAATTACAGATGTAACGGGCATTAGATTCAATTTCGGTTGTTGAATGAGATGGGGCAAGCAAGTTATTTATTTGCTGCCCAATTGGATTCTCATACGTAGGAGTGTTAAATTTCTCATACACCCAAATAGAAATTGATCCTATCATCAATAAACAAATTGTAAAAATTATAAAAATTTTTAATTTTCTCATAAGTTGTCCTCCTTAAATGTAATTTTCATAAATAACGTCCAAAAAGATGCTATTTTAATGAGAAAATAAATTTATACAATAATTATATTACAAATACAGCCAAAATTCAAGATTAGCAGAACAATATATATGTCACAACCAAAAGTAAAATATATTTTATAAAACTATGAATTATAAAATATATAAATAAAAAAACTTGAAAATACTGGAAAACAATGCTATAATATTATCACAAAAAGGTAAATAACCTTTGAGAAATCAGAGGTTAAAAAATGCCTCTGATAATAGAAACTAATAAATAGTAGTTCTATAAAAGGAGGAACAAGAAATGAATGAAGAAAACATTATAGTTTTAGAATGGACACAGTACGGAAGGCTTAAATATAAGGAAATGGACCGGGAAAAGATGTTAAATAATTTTTCTAGCATAGAAGGGTTATTTAAATATGATGAACTAAAGACCTTTGATCAAGTTAAAGCAGCCCTCAAAACAGCTCAGACCGTTAGATGGTATGAGAACTACGATGGAGGCACGTCGAATGCAATAATGTGCGACTCAAAGAATGTAATAAAAATTCCTTGGGTCAGCAGATTAATTATAAAATTCTTCAAGGAATGTTTATCATTTCCAATTGAATATACGTATTTTACAAGCGATGAAGAAAAAATAAAGAAGACGTTGTATTTAAATAAAGTATATCCGCTATTTGATGAAATCTCAAAGAATTTTGAAGATAATAATAAATATTCTAAAGAAATCCAAGAGTATTTAAAATCATCAACAGCATTCGAATTCCATGAAAGAAGCAGAAAAATAATGTTTTTTGAAGGAAATGTCCCTACTAGTTTTGGTATTCCGGAGGAAAATACAATTTTGATAGAAATTTTGAGAAAACTTGCAATGTAAGTAAGATTCATTTTTAAATGGAAAGCCCAGAGCATATTATATACTCTGGGCTTTTTCTTTTAACTATTATAAACTATTCATCAATTATTTTTCAATTATAGTCAATGAATTTACAATTTCCTCAGGAAGTTCGTTATCTTCCCATAAATAGGAATTTTTTTTAATATATTCATTATAATATTTAGCTGTTAAATTGGCTCGTATTCGAGCTTTTTCAGCAATATCATTATTGATAGATTTATTTTCGGAAAAAATAATGAAATTTTCTCTGTATAAATCTATTAGTGACAGTAGATTTTCTTCCACTGTTTCTTTTGAATGCTGGATAATAGTTGTTGGTTCTTCAAGTGAAGTATTATTATTAGTTGTGTTTGAAAAGTAAATAACAATTGCAACTACAATTACCACAAATAAAACAATAAGTTCAAATAAAAAAAGTTTTTTCTTTTTTTTCATAATAACCTCCTGCATAAATAAAAATGTCAAACTAACAAAATCTTGTTAGCCAAAAAAGAAAATACACATAAAAGGGTAAATCACCATACCGATATTATACTACAAAAACAGCCAAAATGCAAGATTAATCAAAGCTATTTACTATAGCACAAAAATTTGATATAATTCAAGAAAAACAATAAATAAGAGGAAATAAAAAATGTCAAAATTTGTACACTTACACATACACAGTGAATTTAGTTTATTAGATGGAGCAAATAGAATAAAAGACTTACCAGTAAGAGCAAAAGAACTAGGAATGGACTC
>CAKPLX010000123.1 GCA_934167785.1 uncultured Bacilli bacterium | reverse complement strand
CATGAATACGCAACAAAATTAAAAGGAAATCAATTTGTATGGATACCATGTACAATAGATGAATATACAAAAATAGATTTTGGAATGTATATGGCATCATGGGACAGAGAAACAAACACTGCAGAAGAAACGCAAATATCAAAATATGGAGGATTTTATGTAGGAAGATACGAAGCAGGAGTATCAACTTTAGATGAAACAACAAATACATTTAAAGATAGTGTGACATTCAGTAATAATGCATCATTATTCAATGCAGTAGGAATACAAACAGCAATAAACGGATGGGGATGGCAAAATTATGATTTTATAGCAAGAGGAAAAGTGATAACAGATTCAAATTACACCAATAAAGCAACAGGAAACATAGTAGAAAAAGCAAATAGTATACCTTATTATCATGCAGATTATTATACAGCGGTAGAAATGAGTGAGAGATTGTATAGTAATAACTCATATGTACAAAGTGGCTTAATAACAGGAACACAATGGGACATGATGATAAATTTTTTAAGTAACACCACAGATTATTCAGATATGAAAAATACCCAATGGGGAAACTATGATAATGTATCATTATCAAATTTTAGAGGGTATTATACAAATGTAAGTACATCAAATGCTTCGACAGATGGTTTTAAGGATGCAAGTAGTTTGACGACAAATTCAGGAACAGGATCATATGTATTATTAACAACAGGATCAACAGAGCAAGTATTAAGAAAAGGTCTATATGATGTAGCAGGAAATTTATGGGAATTGACACAAGAGACAGCATATTTATCCAACTTAAGCTATAATACAACATATAACACATATAGTCTTCGTGGCGGTTCCTTCAGTCACGACTGCACTGACAAGCCTGCTTGTTACCGTGGATATAATTGGGCTCCTCATACTGGAACGAATGTCGGATTTCGTCCGGTATTGTATATCAAGTAAAATGAATTATATATTTCAAACGAAAAAATAGGAGGAAAGAATGAAAGAAAAAAACATTAAGGTTATAACAATATTAGAATTAGTAACTTTATTAATATTAATAGCAGCAAGTATAATAACAAATACAGAAATGTTTGAAAAAGTAGAAGAAGTAACAGAAATAGCAAAAGTATCAACAATATATTCAGTAACAGTAGGAAACGGAGAAACAGTACCAGTACCAAAAGGATTTTATTATGTAGGTGGAAGTATTGATACAGGAGTAATAATATCAGATAACGAAGCAGATAAATATGATGGAAAAATAGATAAAACAACACACGAATATGCAACAAAATTAAAAGGAAACCAATTTGTATGGATACCATGTACAATAGATGAATATACAAAAATAGACTTTGGTAGTGACATGTCTAATGCTTCTTCATATGATAGAGAAACAAATTCGGCTGAAAAAGAGCAAATAGAAAAATATGGAGGATTTTATGTAGGAAGATATGAAGCGGGTGTTTCTACCTTAGATGAAGAAACAGGAACATTCAAAGATAGTGTAATATTTAGTAATAATGCATCATTATTCAACGCAGTAGGAATACAAGATGCAATAGGAAACGGATGGGATAAGCAAAATTATGATTTTATAGCAAGAGGAAAAGTAGTAACAGACTCAAATTACCCAAACAAAGCAACAGGAAATATAGTAGAAAAAGCAAATAGTATACCATATTATCACGCAGATTATTATACAGCAGTAGAAATGAGTAGAAGATTATATAGAAATAATTCATATGTACAAAGTGGACTAATAACAGGAACACAATGGGACATGATGATGAAATTTTTAAGTAATATGTCAGACTATTCAGACATGAAAAGTACAAACTGGGGAAATTATAATAATGTATCATTATCAAATTTAAGAGGATATTATACAAATGTATCTGAAACAGGAGTAACAGATGGATTTAAATCTAGTGAGAACCTAACAATAGATTCCGAGTCAAATTCTTTTATATTATTAACAACAGGCTCAACAGAACAAGTATTAAGAAAAGGGTTGTATGATGTGGCTGGAAATTTATGGGAATGGACACAGGAGGCATCATATGTATCAAATTTACAATACAATTCAAAGTATAATACTTATAACCTTCGTGGTGGGAATTTTTATGTATCCTACGGAAAATATTCAGCTTGCTATCGAGGAGCTTCTTGTGCTTATACTACAGGAGTACATTTAGGCTTCCGACCGGTACTTTATATCAAATAGTGTATTTTAACAAGAGAGGGATAGAAAAATGATAAAATTAAAAGAAAAAGGAATAACACTAGTAGCATTAGTAATAACAATAGTTATCTTATTAATTCTAGCAGGAATAAGCATCCAAGCAATAACCAACACAGGATTATTTGCAAATGCAAAAAGAGCAGTAGA
>CAKPLX010000122.1 GCA_934167785.1 uncultured Bacilli bacterium | reverse complement strand
AGTAAATGAATAAAATAATATATTATGAAGATGAATTAAATGATGAATTTTCAAAATCATCAATAGAACCTAGAATAATTGATGAAAATTACAAATATGTGCATAAAAATCCATTATGGAATTTATGCTCTTTTGTTTTACAAAACATTCTAAGTGTTCCAATAAAAATTTTGTATGCAAAAATAAAATTTAGAATAAAATATATAGGGAACGAAAAAATAAAACCATATAAAAATGAAGGGTACTTTATATACGGAAACCATACTCAACCATTTGCAGATACATTTATACCAAGTATACCAATGTACCCTAAAAGGAACTTCCTCATTGTAAATCCAGTAAACATATCACTTAAAGGAACAGGTACACTAGTAGAAATGTTAGGAGCAATGCCAATTCCAAGTAACAAAAGTGCAATGAAAAATTTTCTAGAAGCAATAAAACAAAAAATAAATAAAGGTTATGCAATAACAATTTACCCAGAAGCACATATATGGCCATACTATACAAAAATTAGACCATTTAAAGATGTATCTTTTAAATATCCAGTTCAACTAGAAAAGCCAGCATTTTGTATTACAAATACATATCAAAGTTATGGAAAAAATAACAAAAAAATAAAAATTGTATCTTATATAGATGGGCCATTCTTTCCAAACAAAGAACTAACACTAAAAGAACAACAAAAAGAATTAAGAAACAAAATCTATAACTGTATGGAAGAAAGAAGCAAAAATAGTAATATAGAACATATAAAATATATAAAAAAAGTCATTTAAAAGTCACAAATATATGTTATCATACAAAAAGTGGGAGAAAAGCAATGAGTAAAAATAAAAAAATGATAAGAAATTTTATACTGTTTATTTTGTTAATTATATTGACATTTTATTTTGTTCTAAGAGATCAAAATATATATGAAATGTTTAATATATTAAAGAGTGTAAAAAAAGAATTTATATTAATTGGATTATTGTGTATGCTTGGCTATTTGGGATTAGAAGCAATTAACTTGGGAAGAACATTAAAAGTATTAAATGAAAAAAGTAATTTTTTGAGTAATTTTAAATATGCATTAATAGGATTTTTCTTTAGTTCAATAACACCTGCAGCAAGTGGGGGACAGCCAATGCAAATATATTATATGCATAAAGACAATATAAAAATCGCAAATTCAACCTTAGCATTATTAATGAATTTATTTAGTATGCAAGTAATAACAATTTCGTTTGCATTTATAAGCGTAATAATAAATCATAAATACCTAAGTTCAGGATTAGCATGGTTCTTTGCTATTGGTGTAACTTTAAATTTAATGGCTTTAACATTACTTTTAGTAGGAATATTTTCAGAAAAATTATCAAATGGATTAATAAAAATTGCAATAAAAATATTAAAATTTTTAAAATTCAAAAAGATAGATAAAGTACAAGAAAAATTAGAAAAAGAATTAGAACAATATCATGGAAGTTCTAAATATATCAAAGAAAATCCAAGTGTAATAATAAAAACTATATTAACAACTGCGATACAATTTATAATTTATTACAGTATTCCATATTGGGTATATTGTGCATTTAACTTAAAAGGATTTAATATATTTCAAATAATAACATTACAATCTGTATTATTTGCAACAGTATCAGGAATACCATCACCTGGAGCAGTTGGGGTAAGTGAAGGCGGATTTATGTCAATATTTAAGACAGTATTTCCATCTAGTGTAATTAGTAGTTCTATGATTTTGACAAGAGGTATAAATTTCTATTTTTATGTATTGCTTAGTGGTATAGTAGTTATTGTTAGCACTTTAAAATCTAAGAAAGAGGAAAAAAATGAAAACATGGATGAACAGAAAGTTGGCTGATTAGAGTAATAGCGAAAGATAGCAAATCACAATTTGACAAATTAACAAAAGTTTGGTATAATTTTATTACTACGTGCAGAATGAAAGGAGACACAAAGATGGCACTTTGGAAAATTTTTTTAATTGTGGTAATTGCGATATTATTTTCTGCAATCCTTATTAAATACGGACGGATAATAATAGCAATAGTAGTAACCCTTATGTTATCGATAGTATTAATTCTTATTGAGATAATTACTACGATATTGTTCTTTCCAGTAGAACTTTTTTATAAGTTATTAGGATATGATTTAGATGAGGTGATTCAAAAGGATATCGTAAAATGTTATGACGATGCTTTTTATAAGGCTAATTCCAAAAAGAAAATAATCAAACTTATGAAAAAAATCAAAAAGAAGGAAAAAGTTTTGAAAATTCTGGAGGACGGAAAAAGAGAAAAAGAGGTAAAGAAGATTTTAGACGAGTGCAAATGGGTCTTATAAAAAATGGTAGTAGCTTAGAAATTTAAGCTACTACCATTTTTTATATTAATT
>CAKPLX010000121.1 GCA_934167785.1 uncultured Bacilli bacterium | reverse complement strand
TTAATACCAAAGGAAAATAAATTTAAAGTATATATTAGTGATTTAACGGTATTAAATATAGACTACTATAATAGAATTTCAACAACAGATACAAGATTAATAAGAAGAATGGTTAGGGACTTTAACTTTAGAGGATATTCAGCATTACATACATTAAAAATGTGGAAATCTGTTAATCGTGGCGAACAAAAAAATATTTTTCCATATCAAGAAGAAGCAGATTGCATGTTCAATTCTTCAATTGTTTATGAACTTGCAGCTTTAAAAAAATATGCAATGCCATTATTAGAAGAAATAACTAATGATAATCCAGAATATAGTGAAGCAAGAAGATTAATTTCAATGCTTCAATACTTTGATGAAGTTGATTCAGAATGGATACCTAATAATTCACTTTTAAGAGAATTCATTGGTGGAAGTATATATGATGTATAAAATAATTAAATTTTATTAGGAGAAGATATGGCCAATTTTACGGTAATAGATGAAGAGTTTGAATGTGAACATTGTAAAAAACATGTTCCTAAGTTAGGATATTCTTGTAGAAATCATTGCCCATATTGTTTATATTCTAAACATGTAGATATATATCCTGGTGATAGAGCAGAAACTTGCAAAGGAGAACTTGAACCAGTTGGACTAGAAATTGACAGTAAGAAGGGATATGTAATTATTTTTAAATGTAAAAAATGTGGTGCAATTAGAAAAAATAAAGCTGCAGAAGATGACAATATGGATTTAATAATAAAATTAAGTGCAAAGCATAATTTATATTAATTAGAAATTACTATTTAAAATATTTAAACAAAGGAATAAAAAATGGAAAAAGAAGAATTGATGAAAAAATTAAGAAAAATTTGTATAGTTTTAATTATAGCATGGATGATAGTAGTATTTATGTTTTCAAATCAAGGTGGTAGTGGATCATCAGGAATGAGCTTGAAAATATCAAAATTATTATTTAACAATGATGCAGTAGCAGAAAAAATGGAAGGATTTATTAGAAAAGCTGCACATGTTACAGAATACGCGATTGGTGCAATGTTATTTTTTGGATATTGTTTAACATATCCTAAAATGCAATTAAAGAAGAAAATGATTTTCTCTGAAATGTGTATTATACTATATGCTATAACAGACGAAATTCATCAGTTATTCATTCCAGGAAGAAACGGAAATGTTGTAGATGTTTTAATAGATTCGTGTGGTGGACTAATAGGAATTGGTGTTATTTGGTTAGCAATGATGTTAATAGCGGGAATGGAATATAAAGAAAAAGAAGAAATTGAGAATAAAGGAACTTATAAAAAATAAGCACAAAAAATCAAATTTTATTTAGGGAGAAGCAAATGGAGAAAAATGTAGAAAAAAATGAAACCAAAACAGCTAAAAAAGATAATACACAAGATAATTTACTTCAAACAGAAAAAATAAAAGAAGAAGTTCAAAAAAAATTTGATGAAACTAAAAAAGTAACATTAGAAAAAACAGAAGAAATAAAAGAAAAACTTGAAACAGAAGCAGATAAGCAAAAGCATTTTAGAATTTTAGGATTTAAAGTTTGGAGACTTATGGCATATTTTGTTATATATAGTTTTTTAGGATTTTGCTTAGAAACAGTATATGGTATTTTAACAAAGGGGGTTTTAGAGAGCAGACAAAGTTTCTTATATGGTCCTTTTTGTGGAATATATGGTCTTGGAGCTGTTGTAATGATAGTTCTTCTACAATATTTCAAGAAAAATAATTATACTATATTCTTTGGAGGATATGTAATTGGTTCAGGAATAGAATATGTTGTTAGTTTAATAGGTGAAAAATTATTACATGTAAAATGGTGGGATTATTCTTCAGAGCCATTTAATATAGGCGGCAGAGTTTGTTTATTTTATTCATTAGCTTGGGGAATTTTAGCAATTTATTTAATATCACATCTTAATCCATTGATAGATAAGTTAATAGATAAAATTAAAAGTAAATTGTCAAAATATATGCTTCCAGTATTATTTGATTTTGCAACTGCATTTTTATTAGTTGATTGTATAATATCTGCTATTGCTATGAATGTTTTTTATGCAAGATTAGTGTATCAACACAATCTAAATATACCAAATGCTGAAATATATGCTAAAGCTTATGAAGCTATTCAAGAAAATGAAGTCTGGTACAAATTTACAGAAAAATATTTTTCTGATGAAAAGATGTTAAAGACATATCCTAATTTAAAAATGCAAGATGTTGATGGTAATATTATTTTTGTAAGAGATGTTTTGAAAGATATAAAACCATATTATATAAAACTATATACTCCAAAAAATAACATTAAATTAACTGGTGTAGAAACAGTTACATATGAAGAAAAATAATATAAATGAAAAATAAATGTTACATTTTTGTTACATTTGTAAAAGTGC
>CAKPLX010000120.1 GCA_934167785.1 uncultured Bacilli bacterium | reverse complement strand
GAATATGCTCTTGCATTTCCTACACCATTTTTTTGTCCCCAATGTTTTCTAAAGAAATCAGCACCTGTCCAAGAAGAAGTTCTTCCCCATCCCCAATCAGATGTATAATAATACCAATGATTATCAGTTGGATTGTTTGACCGTGAAGTAAACGCCATCCCACCAGCTTTTAATACCTGAGATACAAAATTTGTACAATCTCCACCATCTGTCCCAGAACCAAACCAAGCATAATCATCACTGGGCGTTGTTACATGTTCTTCTATATAATTTTTTGCTTCCGTCCTATTATAATGACTGTTTGTAGATGAACTATTAGTAAAATCAGCATTAACTGTAAACATTGAACCCGTCACCAGCAATGCCACTACCGAAATAATAGCAATTAGTTTTTTATTTTTTCTCATATCTTTATCTCCTTTTTACTTAAGTTTTATAATATTACAATTATTTTCAAAAAACCTCCACACTTCACTAATCCCACCTTTCCAAAATAACAAAAAAAACGCATAAATCAAAGCCTCTATTCAAAGAGGATTGACTTATACGTTACGCTGCCAACTTTTCTTTAAATTTTTTATATCTCTATACTACCAGAGGAACACAACAAAAGCTGCAACTTATCCGAGCCAACCCTCTTTGAAAAATTACTTACCATTGTTATCTCCTCCAATCTTTTAATTTTATGTATTAATTATATCACATATCTTTCTAAAAAGCAATAGTTTTAGAAATTTAGCCATTTTTACAATTATTTTTTTCTTCCAAATATCTTTTGAAAAAAACCTTGCGGAGCATCAGCTCCCGACTGCTCATCGGAGAACTGCTGTTTACCCTCAATTATTTTTTCTGCTAATGCCTTTTGTTTATCTGCAGCTTGTCCGGCAGACAAAGCCGCCTGACTTTCTGCTAATTTATTTAATGTTTCAAGAAGCTGCTTATCTTTTTCCCGGTTATGCTCTCTCTCTTTTTCAAGCTCCGCCTGCAACTTCTCCACTTGCCCCCTTAAAAATACAATTTCGCTATCCTCCGGAGGTATAAACGAGGGTGTAAACGAACCATCAACTGTTGACGACAACTTACCGTCAACTTGTTTACGGTCATTTTTCAAAAACGCCTGTTTTATAAGGTTTTCACCATCAACAGATATGTAAACAACACCGTCAACCGTTGACGTAAACGGCTGTAAAGCTGTTGACAGTTCTTTACTCTTTCTTTTTTGATGAACAGCTTGCTTTGATACACCTAATTCATCAGCAATTTGTTTTACAGTTTTACTCATAATTACACCTATTCCTCTGACTCATCACTGTTTATATTTTCCCCTGCATTTATTCTTTCAATATCTTTAAGAAATTCATCGCCATCTTGAGGGAAGTCTATCAGAGCCGTTGTATATACTCTTACTTTTTCTTTCCCCTCATCTTCTCCATAAAAACCTTTGGATTGAATAAATTTAATACCGTGCATTTGCATATACTCCATAGCCTTTACAATGCTTCCCTTTGTACCCTCTAATCGCATACCAACCGTAAGATGAGCCATAACACACACTCCTAATATTATTTTATATTTTTTAATTCACCTAAAATATAATCACTTAATTCCTGTGACGGTGTGATTTTAACAGAAATATGTCCGTCACGATCAATCTGCTCCATGCGTTCAGATCGCAGACGTTCCTGCTGCAGCTCGGTAACTATTTCATCATAGTATTTTATTACAGTATTTCTATCTACACCTACTGCTCTTGCTATTGCAGCCTTTTTCGTTATACCCGGATTTTCTCTCATATACTCCATTATAACATTCTTTTTGCTTTTTCTTCCGTTCCCGGCTCTCCAATCCGTTCCGTCAACTTCATCACTTGCCATTTGAATAATCCTACACCGCTTCAGATGTTCTTCTTGTTTTCTTCCGTTTCTTTTATTTTTTTCAATCTGCAGACCGGACAATTTTGCAATATCATCTCTGGGGAATGTAACATAGTCCTCATTATACATTTCTAAAGCACATTTTATATCATCTTCCGTAAATCGGTTTATATCTTCAACACTCATATCGTCATAAATATCTAAAAGAGAATACGCATCCCTCATCAGTTCGTCCTCTTCGATACAACATTTTTTTGCATATATAGCCAAAGTCATTATACCATAAAATCTATGACCTACCTTAATTTCACTGCTAATTCTATTAAGCCACCAATCATATAAATCTCTTTTAATCGTCCACCTGCCTCGGCGTTCTTTTCTCACAATCCTTTTTTCATACCAATCGGGATATTTTTCTTTTGCCTCCTCGATTGATAACCGGCTTTTCATCATAATACTTTTAACGTGCTGCTGTTCTCCGTTTGAATCAGGAATAAAAGTCAAAAGTTCATCTAATGAAACTCTATCTCCGACCGAATAAGCAACAACCGGAAAGTTTTCCCCAAGTTTAGTACACGTCCCGATAACTCTGAACCCTTGCAT
>CAKPLX010000119.1 GCA_934167785.1 uncultured Bacilli bacterium | reverse complement strand
CAAAATATAACATTAATATTGAATGGGATATTAATGGTGTAACAAGAACAAAAACAATAAAGGAAAGACAAACAAATACTAGCGGAAACTTATCTACAAGAATTGTAAAAGCTGATCAAGTAAGAATATATGTACAACAAGTTGGAGCAAGTGCAGGATATACTATTGACACAACAACACAAGAAATATATCTAAGCTTTAGAAATAATGGATTAACAAATATAACTTCACAATCACCATATGATAGAGGACAAACAAACTTTGATGAACCAAATCAAGGAGCATATATAAATGGTGGAACAACAGTTGTGTATCAACATTTAAATAGAAAGAGATCAACAGAAGATACATACTTGAATTTAACAATAAATAAAATTGATCCAACAGGAGCATCTGTTGATGGAGTGAGAGTTAGATTAATATCAGATAAATTAGAAAATAAAAATGGAGTATTAACAGAAAATAATGCTAGTGGATTAAAATCTACAGCCAATGGAGGAACAATTGCGTACGATTATAAAGAATATATAACGAATCCAGAAAAAGATTATATAAGAGTACCAGGAATAGGAAATGAAGGACAAGCAAATGATGAAATAATTTACAACTTAGAAATTCAAGAAATAGATGAAATAAGAGAAACAGGTGGAAGTATAACTGAAAAGGTAAAAGAAAATGCAACAGTAAAATTAAGACTTATATTTAGACAAAAAGATAATAGAATTTTATTAACAAATGTTGAGACAATATACGGTAACAGATTAGTAAGATCAAAAGTTTTCTCAAGTGCTTCAGACAACAGTGAAGGAAAAGCAGAAGAAGATTCATTAGGAGTATATCTATCTAATGTAACACTAGATTTATATACAAATTATGATGATGTAGGAAACTTAGCAATAGACTTAAAGAAACAAGATAAAGACGAAAGGAAATTAACAGGAGCAGAATATGATGTAAAAGTTGTAAATCCAGACACAACAGTAGTAAAAAAACATGTTAAAGTTGATAATGGAGATGAAAGTTCAGCAATAGAATTAACAGGATTATCTGTAAACCAAGGAAGCTTAATATATCTAACAGAAACAAAAGCACCAGTAGGATATGGAGTAAACACTAATACAGAAACATTAGAAGTTAAAAAAATAGAACAAGATGGAGAAGTTGTATTAGAACAAGTAGATCCTGGATATGCTGAAAATAGATTAAAATATACAAAATTAGATCCAACAACAACAGCAGCAGGAACTATTAAATCAAATTATCAAGTAACCTTAACAGATTATCAACTAGACACATTTGCATTTGGAATAAATACTGTTGATAATTCATCTCTTGAAAGTATTAGTGATTGTGGATTTAAAGTTTCAAGTTCATTAGGTGCACAAGGTGAATTAACAACTAATAATTTCGGAAATAGCCAAATAATGTTAGGAGGAAATCCAGAAAATAAAACAGTAACTTATACAATTACACCAACTTCACAAATTAAAGAATATTACAAACCATTAAAAAATACTATAAAAGTAAATGTAGTATTTGATATTACAGGAAATGTAGATGTAAATGCAACACTAACTGCTCAAACAGATTCAAATTATGGAAATCTATGGGAAATTGAAGACCTAGAAACTGCCGGAAAAATAAAAATAAAAATCTTCAAGACTCATTTAGACCCATTAGCAGTAACAATAGAAACTGTAGATAAAATTACAAATAGAGTATACACAGATAGTGGATTAGAATATAGAATAACAGATTCAGCTATTTCAAATAATACAGGAATGAATAAAATTAATGTTGGTTATACCTTAGAGAATGGTGTAAAAACTTATAAACTTTATCAAGATAAAATCAATAATAGTTATAAGAAATTAGATACAAAAACATTTAAGGTTACATATCAAAATGAAATATTAGTAGACGCAAGAATGGAAGATGATACTGAAAGTTCTATAACAATAACAGGAAATAAATCAGTAAAAATAAAAGTATATGTAGAACCAAAAGTACCATTCGAAATAACAAATTTATACTATTTCAATAATGAAACAAAATTACAAGGTGCTAATTTTGAAGTAACAGAATTATCAAGTGGAGATAGAGCAACAGGAACAACAGGTGCAAATGGGGTAACTACACAACAAAATGAAATAAATGGAATATATTCAGGTATATTTGGAACAAATGAAGAATTCATGTATAAAATAAGACAAACAGTAGCACAAAGTGGTTATGCTACAATAGAAGATTTTTATATAAAAGTAAAATACAATGAAAATAGAGAAATAGTAGATGCAAAATTAGTTGACAGCAATGGAAATGATAGTATAGCAAATAGATTTGTAACAGTTACATATGCAAGAACATCAACAATATCAAATTACAATGGAAATGATAAAGGAATAGTAAAAATACAAGTATTAAATTATCCGGAATTTCAAATGAATATTGAAAATGTTGATAGAAGAGATGAGACAACAAA
>CAKPLX010000118.1 GCA_934167785.1 uncultured Bacilli bacterium | reverse complement strand
TATTAAATTATAAAAATAAACAACAAAAATATATATTATGATATAATAAATTACAAGGAGTTATATATTATGAAAAAGAATCCGAATAATTTAATTAGATTATTTAAATATTATAAAAAATACAAATTTTTATCTATAATGGTAATTATATTAAGTATGGGATATGCAGGAATATCTTTATTATCACCAATATATGAAGGTAAAATGTTAGGCCATTTTGAAAATTTTGATAAATCTCAAATATTAAAAACGGCTCTATTTTTAGTTCTATTAAGAATTATAATAGAAATTGTTACTAATTTATGGTCAAGAACCGTTTTAAAGTTAAATGGAAAAGTAAATTTTGATTTAAAAAGTAATATGCTAAAAAGTTTAACAAATTTTAAAGTTAAAAATTTTGATAATACAAATTCAGGTCTTTTTATATCTAGATTAAACAAAGACACAACTGAATTGTCCGAATTATTTGATTATATAACAGATGATTTATCAGGGATTATACTTAATGTTAGTTTTATTATTTATGTGTTTTTTCTTAATGTATATTTAGGTTTATATTTGCTTTTAAATATAATATTAGTATATATTTTAACATCTAAGAAATTATTTTATTACAAAAGGTTAAAAAAAGATTATAAAGAAAAAGATGAAAAATTAGTTGGATTATACACTGATATAATAAGAGGAATTAGAGAAATAAAAAATCTTAATCTAAAATCAGTTGTTTTGCAAAATGTAAATGAAAAACAGACAGAAACAATCAAAGCCGAAATAAAGAGTATACATACAAGAAGAACGTGGAACAGATGGATTAAAGCTTTTCAACACATATTAGATTTTATGTTTATATTAATATCAGTTTACTTTATTACAAATAATTCTCTAGAAATAAGTTCATTTTTAATAATTTTCTTATATAAAAATAAAGTATTAGATTTAATAAATTATATATCTGAGATAAGAGAAAAATTAGCTGATGGAAGAGTATCAGCACAAAGGGTATTTGATATAATTACATATAAATCATTTTCTAAAGAAACATATGGAAATTTAGATGTTGAAAATATAAATGGTTCAATTGAATTTAAAAATGTAAAATTCAAATATGACTCAAATAGCTTATTTGAAGACCTTAATTTCAAAATAGATTGTAATAAAATGATAGCTATAGTTGGTAAAAGTGGGGAAGGAAAATCTACTATACTAAAATTAATAAATAAAAGTTATAGCGCTAATGATGGCGAAATATTAATAGATAATTATAATATAAATACTTTGTCAGAAAAAACAATAAGAAATAATATTTCAGTAGTTTCACAATCGCCTTACATTTTTAATCTTTCAATAAAAGAAAATATAAGATTAGCAAATTCTCAAGCTTCAGATAAAGAAATAGAAGATGTTTGTAAGAAAGCTCAATTACATGATGTTATTATAGAAATGCAAGATGGATATGACACTATAGTAGGTGAAAATGGAGTAATATTGAGTGGCGGACAAAAGCAAAGATTAGCTATAGCCAGAGCATTAATAAAAAAATCAAAAATAATTTTATTTGATGAAGCTACAAGTTCGCTAGACAATAATAATCAAGAAAAAATAAAAAATATTATTAAAAGCCTATCAAAAGATCATACAGTAATAATTGTAGCACATAGACTAAGTACAATAATTGATTCGGATTGTATATTTGTTTTAGACAATCATAGAATAATTGATAATGGTACCCATAATGAATTAATAAAAAAATGTTCAGAATATAAAAATCTATATGAAATTGAAGGTTAAAATGACAAAGACAATGCGCAAGGTGGCATTGTCTTTATTATTTTTAATTGTCATATGTTTTTTTAGTGTAGTATTTTGTAATTTTAAATATTAAATTTTAATTCCGATTGCTCGTTCATTTTCAAAATATCCAAGATGATGAAATTTATTTTTTACTTTGATTAAGCAATTAATATTTTCTTCTAGTGCTTTAACAATATTTTCTATAATATATTCATCTTTTTTAGTTTTTTGTTCTTCTTTGACTTCTGGAATTTTAATCTCATATCCTATAATTAAATTTCTAATATATTCAACCTGAGATAAGTTTAATTTTGAAGCAATTCGTAAGCAACCTTCGTATATTTCATATTTATGCTTAGCGAATCTGCAAGACCAATCGATTTTGCTCCTAAGTTCATCACTCATATTGATTTTCTTTTTAATTATTTTAATCATAACACATCACACCTTTCTTTGCAATGACGCACAAAAAAATCAATCTTTTCAGATTGATTTAATCATTAACGTCACATTAGTGCGACGATTTTTGCTTCTGGAGCCTTAACTATACACGTATGCGAAATTAAGACTATAAGATTTGATTAAATCTCTCTAACAAATCAATTATATCATTTTCTTAGATATTTTCAAGGGAGTATGGAAAAAAACGACATTTTATTGTATAATTTTTATAGGATTTAATAATGGGAGATGTAAT
>CAKPLX010000117.1 GCA_934167785.1 uncultured Bacilli bacterium | reverse complement strand
ATCGGAAACAGTGCACTATTGCATTGGAATACTCATATAGTGAATATTCCGACGCAATAGTACTCTGCCCAATCGAAAAGTATGCACTTTTTAGTTGGATACTCATAAAGTAAGTAAACGTCAAAACATCCGCCTGACACTAAAGTTAACGCCGCTTTTATCATGAGCGGTGTGGTTTCCTGCATTCCTCTGGAAGTTGTTCTGTCCAAGGCATTATGTAGTCCAGATCTGCAGGTTCTATATTTCCTTTTTCATCACAGTGTTTTGGCAACTCTGTCAGTATATATTTGAAGTAATTGTATGGGCGAAGATTGTTCAACTTGGCGGTTTCAGAAATGCTGTAAATTAACGCACTGGCATTCGCACCGTTGGCTGTGTTATGGAACATCCAATTCTTCTTGCCTACGCAAAAAGTTCGGATAGACCTTTCGCTGGCTGAATTATCGATAGGAATATCCCCATCTGTAAGGAATACTTTCAAATAAGATTCCTGATTAATGATATAATTCAGACCTTGCGCTGTTTTACTCTTTGGTGGAACGGCACATTCTAAAACCTGCTGTTTTACCCACACAAAAATTCCTCAACCAACGGCTTTATTACTTCTTGCCGTTTTTGAAGTCTCTCAGATGATGAAAGCTTTTTTAGTTCTGTATCTAGGTTATAGAACTCACCTATTTTTTGCAGTGCCTGATACGCCACCGACTGCCTGACAGAATTCGAATCTTTTTTGTCTGCAGCCTTAACTGCCTCCGTAAGATCTCGTCTTGCGTGAGCCCAACAATTCACATTTATTACATCAGGCAGAAGCTTATCAACCAGATGGTATTGTTGAAGACCGTCAGTTACAAGAATACCTTTGTAATCTTTGTAGAATTCTAAAGGAATCTTGTGGTCTCGACCTTTCTGATATTCGTATACTACGATAGGACGATCTTTGTATAGCTCTCCTGAGCGATGAACCCACATATAATGTTCAAAATTTAATGATAAAGGCTTCCTAACGTATCACAAAGCCATCTGTAAATGTTGTAAACATGCGGAAACCGGCATTTTATATGTGAAAAAACAGGTGAAAAAAATCTCTGTTTTGCACAAACATCAGTAAATATTTTTAGGATCGACATCTTTGATTTTAGAATCCAGGGGATTTAAACCCAGCATTAAATAGTTGTATTGTTCTTCTGTTAGTTCGGCAGCTTCAGCTGTGGTTCTTGGCCAGGATAATCGTCCATTTTCAAAACGTTTGTAAAGGAGTAAAAATCCTGTTCCCATCCATAGCAGCCCTTTGCAACGATCAGAGCGTTTTCCACAAAAGAGAAATAGTGTTCCTTTCTCAAATGGATTCTGGTCGTATTTATCACCAATAATCATTGCCAGACCATCAATTCCTTTGCGAAGATCAACCGTCCCACAAACCAATACCACACGGCGTATACCAGCTGCATCTTCAAGCATGTGTCACCTCTTTCAAAATCTGTGATAGAAGCTGTTCCGATATATCATTTGATATCGCAATTGACGCCATTCCTACTTTGATGACGGCTGCTGGCTTGATTGTTTCAACGTTGCATCTGGTAGAAACTTCCTGTTGAACAGGTGCAGCTATCTCAACGAATGAGACTGCATTTTGATTGTCTTGGATTGACAGTAGATTGTTTTTATTTATCTGGTCATAAGTTTCCTTTCGAAACTTGCGTTGCCAGTAGTAATAGCTTTGTTCTAAAATGTCATTCTCTTTTAGCCACTGCTTCACACTTTGACCAGCCGGCCTCTGCTGGCAGTTATAAATAATACTTTTCCAGTGTGCGGAGCGAACATCATGTGTACATCGATACATGCTTATTTTTAGTCCTCCTTGAAAAAATCCATTGATTTATTCAAGTATGCACTAAATTTTATATCTTGTATAGGCGAGCGGTTTGACACTTACTAAAGTAAGTAAAAACAATTTAGTCCAAAAGGGGCTGTGAAAAAAAACTTAACTAAAAAATAGGATTTTCAATTCACGTAGGTGTGAGTTGAAAATCCTATTTTCTAATCAGGGTGTTTTTTCGCAGCCTCTAGTTTACAAATTTTAATGTGAAATCATCATATAATCATGTTAGAATCTATTGCACACACTCTTTATTACAAATTTTCAAGTATAATTTGTATGTAACAAAATAATACAAAAAAAGAAAAATCACAAAAATAATAATGGTAATTCCTAATTGTTTCATTCCTTGCCATACTCCAACAATATGTAGCATTCCATTTGCCTTTCTTACAGTTCCACTCACTGATATCGGAAAAATAATCACATTAATCAACATTGCAGGTACAGCCGGTAAAAAGTACAGTATCGCTAACTGTTTTTTCAAAATTTTTTTATATTCTTTCTCCTCCATTCCCAAGTATGTTAAAATCTTACAACTTCTTATGTCTTTCTTTGCCTCACTCAAAATTTGAATTGAAAGCACCGTACATATCATTGCAATAATTACTATCGCTAAATAA
>CAKPLX010000116.1 GCA_934167785.1 uncultured Bacilli bacterium | reverse complement strand
GTTAGTTGTCCATCTGCAAGTTTTTCTTCTAGTGCTTCTCTCTCCATTTTCGCTACTGGATCTTCTCCATCCTTTAAATTTAAACCTGCATCAGTTGCTGATGGTCCTCCACTTCCTAGATAATCTGGATTACGACCTACCGTTTGTTGTGATGGTCCACCTCCTTGTGGTCCATTTATTTGATCATTATCGCCACTACTTCCATCATCTATTCCTTCTTCATTATTATATCCATCATATAATGCAGCTACACCATGTCCAGAATCTGCACTTCTATCATAAATTCCTTTTGGATCATCTTCGTTTTCATTTTTAGCCATTTTCACTGGTTTATTACCTTTTGATCCTGGACCTTTTCCAGCAAATCTACTTAGCGATTGCATTGTATTCATTGCTAATGCTGCACCAGTAGCACCTCCTAAGAATCCAGGAGTCTTTGCTTTATCTAATCCAAACATTGATCTAATTAACTTCTCAGCTGGCATTAAGAATCCCATCGCAACCAATGTATATACAATATTTTGACTAGCTAAATCAAATGACATTGATATCAATATCATATATAATAATAAATGTACTGGTTGTATTAGTAAGTTTCCTATATATTCCTTTAACCACATATTAAATGCTTGAGCTTTTCCGTCTGAAATCTTATCTAGAGAATATGTCATTGCAACCAGTGGAGCTATTACAGTTAAAAATGCCATATATATTACCCTTTTTAAATATGTGAAAACAAAGAAACATGTATACATTACTAATATAATAAATGCTATTGCATATCCAATATACTCAGAAGTACCATCTTGCATTTGAGCATCAAGTCTCATTCTTCCAACTAAATTTGTCGGATATATAAACTGTGTTGCATCACCTGAGCCAGTTATTTTTTCACCTGTATCCTCATCATATACAGCATTTCCCTTTTCATCGCATAAAAATTGCTTTAAATTATATTTATCATCGTCTTCTATTGAAGAAACAAAATTGTCTTTATCCTTTACGTTTGTTAATGCAACTACATATTTTTCTTTATCTGTTGCTGTAGTAATTAATTTTATTATACTTTCATTTACATTTACGGCAAAAACCATAATATAATGTAATACAAATACAAGACACATTGATACTACCCAATCACTAAGCATCTTTTTGTATTTTGACTTTTCTGATGCAATACTGCACAACATCATTCTTATTCCTATATACATCAAAATTAACATCATAATAACTACTGCTATATTTCTAATATTATAATACCATTTTGAAATAGTTTTGCCTAAAGCTATTGCTGTACTTTGTTTAGATGTTACAACTTTTTCCTCTCCATCTTCATAATAATAATATGAAGCTTCTCCATCAGTTTTTTCATCGTAATCCTGTATTTTTTTATCTTTAGAAAAATCTTCTTTGTCGCTACTTTTTAAATGTACTTTCAATGTTTTAGGATTAAAGAAATTTATATCAAATATTAATAATCTTCCTTCAAATATTTCTTCTGGACTAATTGAATACATCGGAAATACTGTAATATCTGGTAAAAATGCTGCCTCAAAAGCATCTGTCGCAAAATTATATGAGGCTAAAGCTGCTGCTAATGTTCCAGCAGTTATAAGAAATGTAACAACCCCTGATCCTCCAACTGCAGTCAAAACTGAACCTAGTGCTCCTCCTATTCCAGCAACAAGACCTCCTATTCCACCTGTTAATATCGTAATGGCAGCAATTACAGCAATTGCTGCAAAAATTCCTATAATTACACTAATAAGTTGTGTAGCAAAATTTATAGTTCCCGTTGCCTTTGTTCCTACAATCGCTTTCTGTATCAAGTCCATTGCCCCATCACCTAATGTCATCATAAAACTAACAATAGGTTCTATTAATTTCCCACCTTGCATTGCAGCTTCACCAGCCAAGTCATACGCATCAGCTTGTACAACACTAGTATTGATAATTCCACCTAAACATGAAAATGAAATACACAAAGTAATTATTAACTTAAATAAAATATTATTTTTTCTAAATAATTTCATCTGATTCTCCTTAATAATCAATTCTATTTGTTCTGTTTTTAACTAACTTGTTTAAATTTGTTTCAACAAACTCAAACTCTTTTTGAGTAGGAGTTATTTGTATAATTGCAGATTCAGAACCAACTTTAAGTAATCCTTCACCCTTTCCACAAGTTACTAAAAATCCAGCTTCTCCTTCGCTTAACTTAAATACTTCTTTTAAATATTGTATTTCAGATTTATCTTGTGCTAAAAATAACTTTGTATCAGAAGATGTCAGTACCGCCTGTGCTTCAGGTTTTTCATAGAAATCTTGGAACCTCTGTGAAACTACTGCTAATGAAACATTTCTTTTTCTTGCACGTCTAGCCATTGTATTCAAGAAATCTACAGCCTCTGGATATGGAAGTAACATCCATGCCTCATCAACAATAACTCTTTTTTTAGTAGCCTTACTTCTATCTTCACTATTTTTCTTAACAAATTTTTCCCATATCCAAGTTAAAAGAATTTGTTGTGCAAGTGGTCTTGCAAATTTTTCCTCTAACTG
>CAKPLX010000115.1 GCA_934167785.1 uncultured Bacilli bacterium | reverse complement strand
AGATTGGAGGTATGATATGAATTATGCAGATATAAAAAAGATAGATGTAGCAAATGGTGAAGGTGTTAGAGTATCAGTATTTGTAAGTGGATGTAATCATCATTGCAAAGGTTGTTTTAATCAATGTGCTTGGGATTTTAATTATGGGAAAAAATTCACAGAAAAAGAAGAACAACAAATAATAGATTATATGAATCATGATTACATATCAGGGCTTTCACTTTTAGGAGGAGAACCACTAGAGCCTAAAAATCAAGAGGGCTTATTACCATTAGTAAAAAAGGTAAAAGAAAAATTTCCTAATAAAGATATTTGGTGCTATACAGGTTTTGACTTCGAAAAAGATGTTGTAGAAAAGATGGCAAAAAATAATGAAACTACAAGAGAATTGTTAAAATATATTGATATTATAGTAGATGGAAAATTTGAGGAAGATAAAAAAGATTTAAAATTGCAATTTAGAGGTTCTTCAAATCAAAAAATTGTAGATGTAAAAAAATCACTACAAACAGGACAAATTGTAAAGCAAATTCAATATAAGTAAAAAATAGTTAGCATATAGCTTGCTATTTTTTAAATTTGCTTATATAATGTAAAAAAAGCAAAGGAGGTAGTGGTCTATGATTATGGATTTACCGGAAAAATTTTCTATAGGAGATGCTAGGCAAAAAAACGATGCTTTTATTGAGGATGGAATATTAAAAATACGGAAGGATGCTTCATACCGTTTTATAATTTATGAATTGACTTTTGAATTAAAGGGAGGAAAACATATTTGTAGATATTGTGGAAAAATTTTTAGTGACAGAAAAATGACAATGGACCATATGTATCCACAAGATATGGGTGGTCCGACAATAACTAATAATTTATTACCATCATGTCAAAAATGTAATAGTGAAAAGTCAGATATGACTAGAGAACAATATGAAAAATATAAACATTTAGAAATAGTCGGAAAAAATTGTAAAGAATATTTGAAAGATTTAAGAGGCTATAAAGAATTTATTAAAAAATGGGAGGAGTTTGAAATTCCAAAAGAATGGATATCCCAAAGAGAATTATCAACTATTATAGCTGAAATAAGGTTAGATGATTGTACACAAAATGCTAAATATAAAAAAGTAGAAGAATTTTATGCACAATACAAGCATATACAAAAACCAATTATAGTAGATAAAAATGGATTCCTTTTAGATGGATTTTATTCTGTTATTTTTGCAAAAAATAATTTAATAGCAAGCTTACCAGCAATTGAATTAGAAAATGTAGAAGTGATAATGTAAGCACAAAAAGGAGACTTGATATGTATCAAATTTTGAAACTTTCTAATTATATAGAAGAAAATCATAAAAAATTTTCTAATACTGTTTTAGAAATATATAATTTTATGGATGATATTTCAGAAGAATATCGAAACTTCTTTTTATGGTATTGGAAAAAAGTTGTACCTGATATATTAAATGGGACAAGAGAAATTTTTATAGCTACTATTAACAAAAAAATAGTTGGAGTTGCAATATTGAAAAGAAAAAAAGATGAGAAAAAAATTTGTTCAATTTTTGTTATAAAAGAGCAAAGAAACAAAGGAATTGCAACAGCTTTATTAGAAAAATCTTTTGATTATTTGAAAACAAATAAACCGTTAATTAGTATTTCAGAAAATAAGCTTCAACAATTTTCAAGTATTATAAAAAAATATAATTGGAAACAAGAGCAAGTTTTAGAAAAAGGTTATTATAATAAAACCTCAAGAGAAATTGTTTTTAATGGAAAAATTTTGTGATTAAAAAAGTTCAATAGAGTAATTCTCTATTGAACTTTTTTAGTTTTGATTTAAAAATCTATTTAATAACTGTTCTCTACATAAATTTTCAAACTCATCATTAATTGGTTCTAAAACAACATTTTCATCATATTTTCTATCTAAGCAATATTTAATAATATAATCAGCAAGTTCTGGATTTTTAGAAAGAAGTGGACCATGTAAATAAGTTGCAATAACATTAGACTTAAAAAATCCTTCTTCTGAATCACCAAATTTATTACCATTTCCAAAAAGAACCTTACCAAAAGAATTAGAAATATCAAAAGTTTGTCCACCATGATTTTCAAAACCAATAACCTTAGTCTCTACACCATTTAAAGTAGCCTCAATAACAATATTTCCAATACATCTTTTCTTTCTATCAGGATTAGCAACTGTATAATAATCAAAAACTTCAAGACCAGGAATAATATTTCCTTCAACACCTTTATAATACTTTCCAAATAATTGATAAGCACCACAAATAAGTAGGAAAAACACACCATTATTTACAGCCTCTTTAATATTATCTTTATATTTAACTAAATCATCAGCTAAAATACTTTGTTCATTGTCAGCACCACCACCGGCAAAAACAATATCATAATCATTAAAATTTGGAGCATCGTCACCAATAGAATATCTATCAATAATAGCTTTATAGCCACGAGCTTCAATTCTATATTTTAAAACTTGAATATTTCCATAATCTCCATATAATTCCAACATATCAGGGTATAAATATAAAATTTTAATTTCTTTCATTTTT
>CAKPLX010000114.1 GCA_934167785.1 uncultured Bacilli bacterium | reverse complement strand
AAGATATAGTAATTGAATAATAAACAAGAAAATAGTTTCATGAAAATACCATTTTTCGTCATGAAATTATTTTTTTGTTTAAAATTTGCTATTTTATGAATAAAAATATACATTTAACTGTTAATATGAAAAAATAATCGAATTATGGTATATGATGAGTTCAGTTAAAGAGAGGTGAGCAAAATAATAAATCAAATTTGCAAATCACTAACAAATAAAATACGACAAGAAATGCCTGATATAGATGATGAAGAAGCAGAAGTAATTAAATATGGGCTGGAGTTAATAATAGGGGAAGTTCCAAAAATAATACTACTTTTTGTAGTAGCAATGGTTTTAAAAATAGGATGGCTTGTAATATTTGCATACTTTACAATGTTACCATACAAGATTGCTGCTGGTGGCTTTCATCTAAAAACGAACATAGGGTGTACAATTGGAACACTTACAATCTATTATGGAAATGTTTTAATTAGCAAATATATAATTTGGACATCTATATATGCGAAATATACAGTAATTTTTATGATTTTTGTATTTTCAATAATAATGGTAAGTTTATATGCACCAGCTGATACTGTAAATTTACCAATATTAACAAAAAGGGAAAGGAAAACGAAAAGAATTCTATCATACGTATTTGCTACAATAACATTATTGACGGCAATTATAATTAAAGATAACATATTATCTAATATTTTGTTACTCAATGTATTAATAGAATCTATTTGTATATCAAAAGTAGCATATAAATTAACCAAAAATGAATATGGTTATGAGAGATACTTAAAAGAACTTTGAGATAGATAATAAAGCATCAAGCCGGCGATGCTTATTATAAATAAAAAATAAATTACCAAGGGGGTAAATAATTATGTTAAAATTATTAGTAAAAATAGCAGAAAAATATGCAAAATCTACAAATACAGCTTGTATTCTTTGGGGTGTATTCCACCAACCAAAAATGCCAGCTAGCTTAATAAAAAAAGACTAGTTAAATACAACTCTTACAATAATACATAAAGATGGTTATAGAAATATAGCCATCCTTTTTGATTATTTAGTTTTGGCCATCTAATAAGATATAAATGAAATAATAATATTAACCATGGTATAAAACCATGGTTGTAAACTAGTTTTTATAAATTTCTATTTGTTGTTTAAATAGCTTATCATCTTTGCTTGTAAATCTAGTTATATTTTTATGCTTCTTTAAGATATTTTCCACTTCCCATAATCCAAGCCCCGTATTATGTGGTTTAGTAGAATAGCCTTTTTCGTAAATTTTTTCAATATCAACATTAATATTTTTATAAGTATTTTCAATAATTAACAATTGTCTATTACGAGAAAAATCATTCCTTATTTCAACATGTATATATTTATTATCGCATTCAGAAGTAGCCTCGATTGCGTTATCCATAAGTATGCCAAGAATTCTAGTAAATTCATAAATACCCATATATAAATTGTTGAAATCAATAAAAGACTCTAAAGATATTTTTATTCCTAGATTATCAGCTTTATAATATTTGTTTGCTAATACTGAATAAACAGCAGGACTATTTATACTATTTGGATTTAATGATTCTAAATTATTTACTTGATTACAATCTTGTAAAAGCTGTTTGTAGTATTTTTTTAATCCTTCTAGATCATTTGTTTCAACATATCCACCAATACCAGAAATTATATTTGCAAAATCATGCTTAAATGCTCGTATATTATCATGTAAAATTTGTAATGTTTTGTTATACTGTTTCTCTTGTTCTAAAGCTTCTTCTGCTTTTTTTAAATTCATTGTTTTTATCATACTATATATGCTTAGTGAAAAATAAGCTGTTAATGATAGAATATTTATTATAACAACGAATGAAGGGAGGTTATTAT
This sequence comes from uncultured Bacilli bacterium, assembly GCA_934167785.1. Next base: position 693 of record CAKPLX010000114.1, on the reverse strand, counting down.
TAAAAAATACTATTAGATAACCTTGCATAAACATAACAATGATACCAATTATTATATTTATACCTAGCAGAGCTTTATTTTCCTTGCCAAGAGAATCAAAAAATTTTATATTAAATTTCACATGTCTAACAATTTTTATTATTAAGAAAAGCATTAAGTAAATTAGTAAATTTATAATTAATCTTAAAATAGGAATGGAAGCACATTTGACATAATCTATTTTTAATATTACTAAAAATATTCTAGATAGGATTATTTCGAAAAGTGTAATGCAAATTGTTGGTAAAAACTCAGCATATAAAGCTTTAAAAAAACTTAGTTTAAATATACACATTATTATTATAGGCATAACCGTAAGAGTAAGGATATTGCTATATGGCTTCGGTATAAAGAAAGAGCTAACCAATGCGATAGGTACAGTTATTGCAAGATATAAATGCTTCTGCTTTGTAGATGTTTGTATTTTTAAGACATTTAAGAAAAATTCCATTGTAAGTGGAATTTCTATTAGTGATAGAAATATTGAAAAAACCATAATTAAATTTTCGTTTTGAGTAGTCATTGCTACCCACAGTTTATTTAAAATTTCCATAGTTATTTATAACCTCCATAAATGTTTTTCTGTATTTTCCGCCAATGAAACAAAAAGAGTTTGGCGGAGTCTTAAAGAATATAGTGTCTGTCTTAAAATCT
>CAKPLX010000113.1 GCA_934167785.1 uncultured Bacilli bacterium | reverse complement strand
AATTTGTTCTGTTTTAAACCAAGTTCTATTTATCATATATGCAATAACACTTATGTCCCAAATAACTCTTCTTTCTTTAAGTTCATGGTATGTATCATTGTAAAATCTTTGGCATAAATAATCACATAATTCACTTATTCATTTTTTACCTCTTTCTTATTTCGAATTATTATTCCATTTTTTTATTAATATAGCGTTTAAAAACAATACCCATAGTGAACACAAAAACATAAACTTAAAGGTTGCTTCTACATTTACTACGCTAATAATTAAGAATACTAATAAAATTGAAAATTCCCATAAACATAGGCTAATTTCATGTACAATGGAAAGTAGCATAGTATCTTTATTGTCATTTTCAACTTTGCTTTGTTGTAATGCACAATATGAAGAATCATATACATCATCAACTAATTTATACACAGATTGATTTATCATTAGCACATACATATTTTTGGCAAATAAAAATACAGTTGTTGTAACTCCTCTTATTATTGATATAATATTAAATGTTTTTTCACGATTTTTATCTAATTTTTCACCTGTTATAAACAAACTTAATAGTTCTACAATTGTAGAACTTATATAAAGTGATGTAAATGTCTTTAAATTATTTACTGATATGTATAAATATAATGGAACTGCTATTAATCTTTCTATTATTATAAAACATCTTAAACCACTTACTATTTTTAATTTTGTATTTTCACTTTTTTTAAATAAATATTTATAACTTTCTTTAAAGGGTGCTTTAACTTCATATTGTAATTTGTTTTTATCTATTTGTGCTAATGCTATATATGCAATTAGATAAGACATAAATACAGATAATACTATGATTAAATTATTATCTTTTATTAAAAATGTTCCTGCAAATACATAACCTATAATACTAGAAAAACATCTTAAAATGTATGAACAACTGTTAAATCTTCCTCTAAATTTTTCAGCAACAATTTTACTTGGAATATATGTATTTAACGGATTATTTGCTGCTCCACTTAATCCTTGTATAATTGATATTGCTAAATAGTAATATATGTTTGTATCAACTACAAGTACTAGTAACATACTTATACTTTTTAATATATAACTTAAAAATTTAGTATTTGCAGGTCCAATTTTCTTTAAAAGAATTCCCGCTAGTGGCGAGAATATTCCCATAACTAAAAATTGAACCATAAATATAAATATTATCATTGTTACACTTACACCTGCTTTATATAAAATAACAGGTGTAAATACTGCATATATACTATTTGCAAATGTTTTAAAAAAGCTATCATAATATAACATTCTATAATCTTTATTACTAAAATATTTTTCCATTTGTTTTTCCTCATTATTCTTATGTTTTTTGATAAAATTATTTTTACTTCATATATTTAATAACAAACTCTGTTCCTTTGTCAAGTTCAGATTTACAATTTATCATACCATTATTTTTCTCAATAATATTTTTAGCTAATGCAAGTCCAATACCAACACTATTTTCAGATGAATTCTTACCTCTATAAAATCTTTCAAATATATGTTTTAAATCTTCTTTTGGTATACCTTCTCCTTCATCTCGTATTGTTATTTTTGTAAATAAGCTGTTTTCTTCATAATTAATATAAATTGTTCCGTTATTTGCATTATGTTCTATACAATTTTTTATAATATTTGTAATTGCTTCTTGTTGCCATTTATAATCTCCAATAAATGAAACATTTGAATCCCCATCAATAATGATTTTTTGATTTTTTACTTCTATTGGTATTTCTAAGTTTTTGATTATTTCACCAATAAATTTATTTAAGTTTATTTTTTCATCATAGAACAGTACTACATTTGCATCTAATTTTGATAATTTTAACATTGATATTACTAACCAGTTAATCCATTCGACTTGTTTGCTTATTTCAAATATAAATTTTTGTTTTGTCTTTTCTTCCATGTTTGGATTATCTTTTAAATTATCAAGCATTATAGTTATTGATGTTAGTGGAGTCTTTAATTGATGTGAAATATCTTCAACAGACATTTTTAGATTCTCTTTGTCTTTTTTTGATATTTCACTTTCTTCTTTTAACATTATTGTTATCTTGTATAATTCATTTTTTAAATTACTTAATTCATCCTCTGTATTTTCTTCAATATTTAAGTCATATTTTTTATTTTTTATTTGATTTATGTAATTGGTGATTTGTTGGATTTTTTTATCTCTTTTTCTTAAGTATAAAATAATAATAGTCATCCATAAAATACTAAATAGTAATATTATTAATACGTTTAATTTTAAATTTGTTTTCATTTGGTTTTCAATTAATTTGATAGAATTTATTTTATCTATTTCAATTCCATATTTTGATAATTCTTTTTGTCCTTTTTCATATTGTTCTATATTTTGGGATGAATTCAATATTTCTATTATTTCTCTACTATCTATTTCTGGATTGCTTTCGCTTATTTTTCCCATTATTTCAGCTATTTTTTCGTTTAATGTTATTGTTGCAGCTTTGTATTGCTTTTTTGTTTGAATTGTTATTGTTATACTTGCTGTTATTGTTAAAATTATCATTGGTAGTATTAAGTATTTTATATTTTTATTTTCAAATATTTTCATATTATATTGTTCCTTTCACAA
>CAKPLX010000112.1 GCA_934167785.1 uncultured Bacilli bacterium | reverse complement strand
TTGCTTAAGAAGATATTATATATGTTTCTAAAACTTATTGCACATTAATTGTGCACTTTCAATAAAAATCTACAAATTTGTGATTTTATCCTGATCAACCAGTGAGAAATATTGACAAGATTAAAGATAATGATTATAATATATTTTATATGGGGTCGTATATGGATTCGACAGGAGTAAAAGATATCTAATCGCAAGTCGTATATCTTACGTTACAGATAAAATAAATATAGCTGGAAACAACTATAATAATGCTACTGGATACGCTTTCGCGTAATTTAAATAATATATCAGTAGGTTCTACTCTTCCTTTGCCTATGAGAAAGAACTAGGACATATAAAGTAGGCTATATTGTATATTTTTTCTTGAATATACAACGAATACGAAAGAATAGTAAATAATTTTTTCTTGTTAATTCATTAGTTATTTACGAAAAAGTAGAATTAACTAAACTTGTAGAAGTTAGATGGAGTTTACTTTTGGACGGGAGTTCGACTCTCCCCGGCTCCACCATATGAAACACAAGCGTACAATTTCCTTTATTTTAAAGGAGGTTTTACGGTTTATATAAAATTGAAGAATAAAAGGGAATAAAAAATTATTCTCTTTTATAATATTTGTTGTTTGGAGGTTTTTGTATGGCTAGTTTTACATCATTTCAATTAAAGGAATTAGATAAATTGTTAAATTATGGTGGATATACGCCTTTAATAGCTAATAGTAATAATGAATTTGAAATTTTTTTTAATAGATTAGGAATTGATATATATAAAGATTATGACGCTGGGTCAAAAGGAAAAACATTGTATAATTTTTGGGTGTCTTCACCGAATGATTTAGCCTTGAAAGTAATAAAAGAAATAAGAGAAATAGTTTTATATGAATTTGCTAATAAAAATGAAGAAAGAAATAAAGCCGAAATGCTATTTAATTCTATTGAGAAAACCTTAACCAATGAATTTGAAATAAATAATAACATTTTTTTAACTAATAAAAAGTATGAAATAATAAAAGAGCTTACTCCAGGTGGTTTTGGAGATACATATTTAATAAGGGATATAAATTTGGGTAAATTCTTTGTATTAAAAAAATATAGAGGCGAATTTATTGAAGAAAAAGATAATAAAAGTTTTTTAGATAAATTTTTAGAAGAAATAAATATTTTATATGACTTAAATCATCAAAATATAGTTAGAATTTATGATTATTCTAATAAGAAAAAGGCTTGGTATATTATGGAATATGTTGACGGAGGAAATATAGAGGAATATGTTAAATCACAACCACAAAATTTATCTAAAATTTTTTTACAAGCTATAAATGTTTTCTCTTTTCTTGAAAGTAAGAATATATGCCATAGGGATATAAGGGTAAATAACATTTTAGTTACTAAAGAGGGAATATTAAAAATTATAGATTTTGGGTTTGGAAAAATTATAGAAAATAACGGTACTTTAAAAAGTGCAACAAGATTAGTTAATTATACTTTTACATTACCAAAAGAATTGAATTGTAATACCCCTAAATATACTAAAAAAACTGAAATATATTTTGTAGGTAAACTGTTTGAAAAATTGCTAGCCGATAATAATATAAAAAACTTTCCTTATGAAAATATAATAAAGAAAATGATATTAGAGGAGCCAGAAGATAGAATTGGTAGCTTTTTAGATATTAAAAATCTCATAAGGGATATAAATAGACAATATCAAATTGTTCCACAAAATTTAAAGCAAAATTATCAAGAACTGGTTTTACAATTAGACCATATAATAATTAGTAAAAGTGAAAGTTCAAAAATTTATACTTTTGATGAAATAATAAAAAATATAGAAAACTTATTGGAAGTTAATTTGTTAAATGATAATTTATCAAACCCTAAATTTTTTGCTGAATGTTTTATTAGTGAAATTGCTGAATATTATCCAAGAAGAAAAACTATTTCAATTAGTTATATAGGTAATTTGTTAAAATGGTTAAAAACATTGGATAATAAACAAAAAGAGCAATTTATGAAAAATTTGAATTTTAAATTAACTAATTATAAAATATATCAGGATTTGCCATTTTAAAAGAAGCATTATTCAGCGTCTTTTAAAATTTCTTCTACATCTTTTATATCTATTGTTTCAGTATTTGAGGTGTTATTGCCAAACTCTATTTCTAAATTATTGGTGTCAAAATATATAGCCATAACTATACCAATACGTCCGTCTTTTGTTTTAATTATATCAAATTTTTTAATATTATTTATTAATATATTACCTATATAATATGTATCGCTTTCTAGCAATTTATAATACTCATTATAACTATCAATAGCTTTTTGAGGAGGCAAATAATATGCCTATAAGTGCAACACAAATTAGATTTTATTTAACCGAATTAAAAAAAGGCAACGTAAATGATATTGAATATAGAAGATTATTAATTGATACATTTATTCATAAAATATATTTATATGATGATAAAATGATAATAACCTTTACTACACAAAAAGAAATAAGTGTTAATTTTCCAAGTAGCGACGTCCTTTTAAGTTCGTTTGAGGGTGCAATAGCTCCACCATTGACGAATCTGTTCGAACTATTCGAACTTTTAGATAGATATCAATCAGAAATGATTGATTTTTTCGTTT
>CAKPLX010000111.1 GCA_934167785.1 uncultured Bacilli bacterium | reverse complement strand
AAAATGTCTTGACTTTATTTCTCCTGTTGACTTTTTCAACAAGACTGTTGCACTTGGCTTGACAATTTGAGGAGCCGAGTTTGCGGTTTGTTTGAGTTGCTGATTTATAAGCAGAAAAACAGTTCAAATAATTTGAAAAGAGGCGACCAATGGTCGCCCCTACGGGTTATTTGTAATTTACCGCTGTCGGTTACAGAATAATATTTCAAAAAAAATTAAGTGCCTTGCCGGTCATAAATAGTAATTACAAAGTTAAATCGTAGGGGCGTTCATTGGACGCCTATGCAAACCGCAGGTTTGCACATAAACAATCCGTTTACATCAAATTTCAGCTACAAATAGATTTATTTAAAGCCCAAAATGGCCGGATTGATAAAAAAATATCAATCTTATAGGCAATTTATCCCGGCAGAGTGGCTCTTGGGTTGAAACATGTACAATCAGCTTGATTTTTATATCTTTTTTGCTGTCAAAAAGATAAAAAAATTCGGGCAAATTCGGCAAAAGTAGACAAAATTACCATTCCCACTTGACAGGTCGGGGGGGGGGTATATTATATAGGTAGGTATATAAGTGTCATTATTTACCATATGCCTATTTATGGGCAGTCGGGTAAGGTGCAAATTTTGACATCTAAAACCATAAAATCTAAAAAAGGAGAAGTGTCAATGAAAAGAAAAATTTTGGCAAGCATTCTGGCTTTAAGCATGATTTTCTCGATGGTTCCTACCGCCGCATTTGCGGACGGCGAGACCGGTTCCGACAGCACAACCAAAGTAGTTGAAAATGTCGAGACTGTTGATGAAAATAACGGCGAGACAGAAACGGGTAAGAAAACTCCTACCGAAGAAAATTCAAAAGCCGAAGAAAATTCAAAAGCCGAAGAAAATTCAAAAGCCGAAGAACCTTCAAAAGCTGAAGAAAATTCAAAAGCTGAAGAACCTTCAAAGGCTGAAGAACCTTCAAAGGTTGAAGAAGCTCCAAAAGCCGAAGAAGCTCCAAAGGCTGAAGAAGCTCGGCCACAGATCGCCGAAAACGGCAAAAGACGGATGAGACGGGCACGATTACCAAACCCAACGGATGGGCCGGAACCGTCTGAGCCGCCTAAAGTTGCAGAAATAAAAATCAACGACGACATAGGGGCTGTATTGTTTACATCTCTTAATGAAGCTATTAAGTATGCCAAAGACAATGCTCTAAATGGAAAGACAATCGTTCTTCAAGCTAATGTAACAGAGGACGTTGTTATACCACGGGGCTTGGAAGTTACGATTGACCTTAATGGTAAAACAGTAACGAATAAGTCGGAACACACAATCCACAACAACGGTACTCTTACCATTGTTGGCAGTGGTACTGTTGATAATGTTACACCTGGTAAAGCTGCGGTTTACAACGATGTAGGCGCAACTGCCATATTGAATGGCGGTACTTATGACCGTACAGCAGAAAAGGGTACAGGTCCTTTGCCAACGGAAACAGGCGGAAACACGTTTTATACCATTAAAAACTTTGGTACAATGACTGTTAATGGTGAGGGTGTAACTGTTCAGACCGCCGGTACCAACAGCGCATATGGCAAACATTCAAGCCTTTTCGCCAATGGTTGGCAGAATTACGGTAATGCACTTGCAGGTAAAGGTGAACCAAATCCGAATGGTGGAGTAGCCACACTTACAATAAACGGCGGTACATTTAACGGCGGTCTTAATACAATTAAGAACGACGATATGGGTAAGATTACTATAACAGGCGGTACTTTTACCAACTATGTACAGGCTGCATTGCAGAACCACAATGAAGCAGAAATCACAGGCGGTAAGTTTATTGCTCAATCTAATTATTCTGTATACAACTGCGGTTGCCGGAGCAACTACGATACAGGTAAGCTTAAAATCTCAGGCGGTGAGTTTACAGGTATGCTTGCATCTGTTGGTAAGTTTGATGATATTACAATCTCAGGCGGTACATTCCATGACGGTATCGGTTTTGGTGCCGATAGCTCAAAGAATGTAAAAATTACCGGCGATGCTTTTGCAGATAAGGTTGTAGCTCAAGTTGGTGATGTTAAGTATGTTTCAATAGAAGCTGCGATTAACAATGCTAAGTCAGGCGAAACAGTTAAACTTGTAAACGATATTACAGAAGTATCTCGTTTTAATGTTTCAGCAGACAAAAATATTGTTCTTGACTTGAACGGTCATAAACTTAAATTGTCAAACAAAAATCCGCTCCCTACAGATCCTCTGTATGGCAAATGTGTACTGCACAGCGAGGTATATGGTACTTTGACTTTGAAGGATAGCACCGATACTAATAAAGACGGTACAGGTAAAGGTAAAATTTATACGGATCAACCGTATTATAATGGTTGTAATGATACAAGCTGTATACTGGTACGTGACGGCGGTACATTTATAATGGAAAGTGGTCTTATAGATACTGCTTCTGAATTTGACGATAATGCAAATAAAGGTCAGTTTGGTATTGGTTTCGATGCCAATAATAAAGCTGCTAATATCGTTATCAACGGCGGTCATATTAAAGCCGGTTGGTATGCAGTTGCCGGTAACGGAAATTGCAAGACTGTTGATCAAAATATCACTGTAAACGGCGGTATTCTTGAGTCCACTGCCGATTATG
>CAKPLX010000110.1 GCA_934167785.1 uncultured Bacilli bacterium | reverse complement strand
ATGACATACAGTGTGACCTGTCTTTAGCGATACTCTCCTTAAGTGGAATACGTAATATGCAGACATTTAAAAAGCTGCCTATTACGATTCCAAATAAGAATATCACCACATATAAAATTGTTCCGTAAATGCATTCTTCGGTGGTCATAGGGGTGAGATGTCTCCTAGTGCTTAAAAATTTCAGGTATTATCTTGTTCCTGCTGCAACAGATAAGTCACCTTTAATAATTGTATATTTTCCTGACGCATCAATTGAAATGCTAGGAGAACCTGCACCTTTTCCTGCCGCACTTGATTTCCATGTAAGGCTGGAAAGAGCAGATGTTCCAAGAGTATCTAACACTTCTGAACCCCATGAGGTTGCAGTGGTGCAAGATGCTGTAACATTACCTGCACCAGGTAATGGTGCATCTGTAATATCAGCATCACCTGCTGCTGTTGAACAAGCTGTGTAAACACTATCCAACTGATCCATATCAGAAGATTTTCTTGATTTTTCTACATATTTTAAGTACTGAGGTGCTAATACACCAACTAAAATTGCCATAATAGCAATAACGATGATCAACTCAACAAGTGAGAAACCTTTGTTATTCATCTTTTTCATAGTAAACTCTCCTTTTAATTTTATTTAATACATTTATTTATTAAATCTTCATGCCCCTATACATGAAGCTTTAACCAAATTATAAGCTGTCGAGACCTTCGTACATAGCGCCCATAGGTGCGATAACTGCTCCAATGATAACACCGCAGATACCTGCCAAAAGGACAATCATCAAAGGCTCCAGCATGGTAGTCAATGCTTTGGTTGCCTCTTCTACCTCATCTTCATAATAGTCAGCCAAGGTATCAAGCATGGCTTCTGTATTACCGGTTTCTTCACCGATGCGCACCATGTGGTACACCATGGGAGGGAAAAGTCCGGATTTTTCAAGCGGTGTCGACAACGGAACACCCTGCATAACATCCGTTTTGGCATTCATCATGACATCACGGTAATATACATTGTTCATCGTCTCACCTACGATCTGCACTGCATCCGGAATTGCGATACCGGCTGCAAGCATAGTGGAAAGATTGCGGGCAAAACGTGCCGAGCTCTGCTTTATGGTAAGATTACCAAGCAAAGGTGCTTTAATAGCTACTCTGTGGAATAGCCCTTTTCCAGTAGCTGTCTTGGAAAAATACCCAACACCCGCAACAATCGCCGCAATAATAATCATTATTAGAATAAAATGTTCCTGTACGTAATCAGAAACTGCAACTACCGCCAACGTAATCTTCGGCATATCAATATCCATATCAGCAAACATACCCATGAATGTCGGAACTACAAATTCCAGCATGACAATGACTACTGCAAAGGCTACAATCAAAACAATGATTGGATAGGTCATGGCACTTTTTACCATTGCCTGTAGCTTGGCACTCTGTTCAAACTGCTGCGCCATACGTTCAAACGATACATCCAGATTACCGGAAGCCTCACCTGCCGCAACCATATGGCAAAGCAGCTCCGGGAACACATCCCCTCTCATTCTCATTGCTATGGCTAAGCTATCACCTTTCTGGACCGAGTTGGAAACCTCCACAAGCGCTTCCTGAAGCGTCGGGTTTTCTGTCTGTTCAGCTAACATTTTTAAAGTCTCAATAATGGTAACACCGGCTCTGTTTAAGCTGACAAACTGACGGCAGAGCAAAGACAAATCCCTTGTCTTAACCTTTTTCTTTCCGAAGGAGCCCAATGAAATTTCTTTATTGAGGGCACTACCTTCTTTTAATTCAATGATTGTCAGACCATCTTTTTTCAACTGCTCGGAAGCCTTTGCCTGACTCTCAACCTCAAGACTTCCTTTTACCTGCTTGCCTTTTCCGTCAATCGCAACGTATGTAAATACTGCCACCTGACTACCTCCCTTATCATCGTATTCCTGTCATATTTGTATTGTGACGATACCTTATGAATCAAATGAAACCTTGATCATCTCAGATACCGATGTAATTCCCTCTAAAACATAATTGGTCGCGCTCATACGAAGTGTATACATGCCCTCTTCCAAAGCTGCCTGCTTGATATGTTCTGCATCCTCTCCGGCCGCAATAACTTTCCGTACTTTGGGAGTAACCTCCATGATCTCATACACACCAATACGGCCTTTGAAGCCGTTGTTGTCACAGCTTGAGCAGCCAACCGGTTCGTAAATTTCAACCTGCTCATCCGGTCCAAAACCGAGAAGTTCAAGCTGGTCTGCATCGGCCAGTACCTTTCTTTTACACCTAGGGCAAAGTCTACGCACCAGACGCTGTGCAATGATACCAACTGTCGAATCCGCGATCAGATATTCCGGCAATCCCATATCTGCCAGACGGGTAATTGTACTGGCAGCCGAGTTGGTATGCAACGTACTTACCACTAAGTGACCGGTAATAGAAGCCTGAACCGCAATAGATGCTGTTTCCTCATCACGAATCTCACCGATCATGATGATGTCCGGATCCTGACGAAGGATAGATCTCAATGCAGAAGCAAAGGTAAGCCCCGCCTTGGTATTGGTCTGAACCTGATTGATACCGGCTACATTGGCCTCGACAGGGTCTTCTACTGTAATAATATTAACATCTTCTTTATTTAATTCACTTAAGGATGTGTACAGTGTTG
>CAKPLX010000109.1 GCA_934167785.1 uncultured Bacilli bacterium | reverse complement strand
CGCAGGGTCGAACCTGTAGCTTCTCAGCATTATCTTCTGCGCTTTCGTAGGCGCTTTTCCGTGTTTCACGTCCAATCGCCCTCCGATGCCATGAATTTTGCCATTGCGACTAACCCCTCGTAGCTGTAGTTGTTATTGTCGTAGGCATTTGAAAATATATTTATCACGCCTCTCAGCGCATCAGGCGTTTGGGCAATGCTATAGAGGAAATCTATTTCTGCCTCTTTGTGTTCTGCTGCCAGAATCGGGAACAGCATTTTTATATCATCGCGCTGAATTTTCGATGCAAAGAAGATTCGGTGCTGCTTGGTTCTGTTCGCAATCTGCGCAAATTCAGCCTTTTTACTGCCTATGCCGGTTATTGTGTCAAGATTGCCGATGAAGCAAATTCCAAGTGTCTGTCCCTTGTCATTGAAATAGTCTGATATACTTCTCAGCACTTCAATGCATTTCAGCGGCAGGTGCTGTGCTTCGTCAAAAATGAGGATCATTCCGTCAGAAAGTTTCTTCACGATTGCGAGCCACAGTTCATCTCTTGATCTTGCTGTAGGGATTCCGATCCTTTCAGCGATAATTTTCAGCAGACTTTTAATACTGCTAAAACATTGATTAACCGTTATTAAAATACTGTTTGTAGGGTGATCCTCTACAAATTTTTGTGCAGCTTTGGTCTTGCCGATCCCTGCATCACCGCCTACAACTGCAAGTCCGCCCTTTACCTGACAGATACTTATGATGTTATATACGTTGGTAGATATGCTTGTTGGGGCGTATTTTACCTCCGTGTATGTTAACTTGGTCTTTTCCTTTACGCCGAAATAGTTGGATATTGCCTCGAATATTCGCTGCGGATCAGCAGGATATTTACCGCTTTTTATCTGCGATAGCGCTGTGCCGGATATGCCCAGAAGCTTACCGACTTCATTCTGACTAATGCCTTTTTCCCGTTTCAGATCCTCGACCTTTTCGAGAAGTTCCTGTTGTTCGGGTGTATACATACTGATCATCCCTTTCTTTTAGCTGCATTTTCGCGCATAGTTACAAGGTCTATTACTACTCCTGTACTTTCTGCGCCTACAGCACGTTTTTCGTTTATATTTTCTTCGCCTGCCATAATAGGAATTATGTTAGACGGCATCTGAATTCTGAATTTCTCATCCTTGTTTCTGCGTGCCTTCTTGATCGACATATCAATCATTGTAATACGCTGCTCCGCACTCAGATTAGCCGTTATGCCCTTTGCCTGTTCATGAATGAATTTAGCAGACATTTTAATACGTTCCTGACCGTCGGCTATATTTTCCTGAATGTCGTCAAGGTAATCGACCATCAGAGCGTCAGCAAGCTGCCATTCAAACATGAATCTTTCTGTTTCAGCATCGTAAATCCGTACCGTTCGGAGATCCGCAGGATCATATCGCACATAAACCTCGTGTTTAAGATTCATGATAGTCTGCTCAGGATGCATATACCAGAGCTGCTCACCTCGGAAGGTGATCTGTACACCATTTCTCTTGATTTGCTGCTTTCGTGTGGAACGCATAAGCATAAGGTTAAGATCGCTTTCGGAGGCTTTTCTTACAGATGTGATCGTGCTGTTCCATACGTCAATCCTTGATTTACCCTTGAATTGTGGTTCTGATCCGCCGTATTCCTGACAGTTGAACTCGCCGTCTATCCATACGTCAAGTGCCTCTCTTACTTCGTAATCGCAAGGGATCTCACCATTCTTGATACGGCGTTTCAGACTTTCCGGACGTTCGAGGATAGTTCCTCCGCAGAATCCTTCCCACAATTTTGAAAACTGATTCTTAACTGTGCAAAATGTTCTTTCGATCGGCTTTGCCCTTGCATTCCTTACGATTGCATTCCGCATTTCAATTCCAAGTCTTTTGAATATTGTTGTAGGATTGGATTTATTGGCGTCCGAAGCTCTCGTTCTGTGACCTTTTCCGCCCACGTCGAAGTTGAGGAACTCACGTCCGTTATCAACATAAATGCACTTCGGAATGCCGAATCGCATGATTCCATGCCGCAGGGCAAGTACTGTAGACTGCGATGTCGGTGAATCTGTAATGTTCCATCCGGTAAGAACTCCGGATTTGGCGTCAAGAAATGCCGTAAGATATAGGCGGTGCTTGGTTTTTCCGTCAAGCGAAATAATATCAAATGTATGATTATCCGCGATCCAGCAGTCGTTTGCCTCAAGCTTGTCGTACATTCGCATTATGTATGGCACACATCTGTCGCGGAAAGCTTTCTCTCCGTCACGCATAAGCGTTTTCAGTGCATAGTCGATATCCCTGTCGATCTGTCTGCGGAAACTTCTTTCTGTCGGGATTTCCGGCACAAGTTCGGGATAAAATTCTTCCGTCCATGCGATTGTATTACGGTAGCACAGGCTTGCCGTTGGTTTATTTTCGTCAAGCCATTCCCAAAGGAACGCATCCCACACCGGAGCAGGTATTGCTCCGATGCCCTTGTTCCACGCGCCGCGCTTATCGATCAGTCCCTCGATGTTGTTACTGCGATATGCATTCCATTTTCGGTAGAGAATTCCTGATGATATTCTCACGTCAGGGTGCTCAAGCTGGCATTTCCCTACATAGAGTTTGTCGAACTCGACCTTGCTTCCCTGATAGGTGTTTCTCATGCCCTGCCATTCTTTGACGATGTCCGTCCAGAGCATTACCT
>CAKPLX010000108.1 GCA_934167785.1 uncultured Bacilli bacterium | reverse complement strand
TTTACTTTTACTGTTTGTGTTGTTGTTTGTGTTTTATATCCTGCTTTACTTGCCCTTACTGTTACTGTAAATGATGATGTATTTGTTATTGTTGGCATTGTTGTACTATATGTTTTGCCATCGGTTGAATATTCTATTTTTGCATCACTTGGCTTTACTGTTACACTTGTTATCGCATTATGTGCTTTTCCATCATATGTTCCTGTGTATGGTGTTGCACTTAAGCTTATGGTTCCATTATTTACGGTTGCAGTATAAGTTGCAGATTTTGCATTGTAATTTGTTGCAGCCGCACTTGTTACTGTTATTGTTGCCTTTCCTGCTGTTGTTCCCGGTTTTACAGTTACTGTGTTCCCACTTATACTTACAGTTGCTATATTTGTGTTATTTGAAGATACACTCAATGTTCCTGTATTTCCGCTTACTGTAAACGTTCCACTTGTTGGATATGTTAATGTTCCACTTGTTGCTGATAATGTTAATGTTCCTGCTGCTTTGTTTACTTTTACTGTTTGTGTTGTACTTTGTGTTTTATATCCTGCTTTGCTTGCTCTTACTGTTACTGTGAATGATGAACTATTTGTTACTGTTGGCATTGTTGTTGAATAATTCGTACCATCTGTTGAATATTCTATCTTTGCATCACTTGGATTTACTGTTACACTTGTTATTGCATTATGTGCTTTTCCATCGTACGTTCCTGTATATGGTGTTGCACTTAGTGATATCGTTCCATTCTGTACTGTTGCAGTATATGTTGCTGATTTTGCATTATAATTTGCGCTTTCGGCGCTTGTTACAGTTATTGTTGCTTTTCCAGCTTTTGTTCCGGATTTTACTGTAATAGTACTTCCACTTAAGCTTGCTGTTGCTATATTTGTACTATTTGAAGAAACACTTAAATTACCTGTATTTCCACTTGCTGTAAACGTTGTACTATTTGGATAAGTTATCGTGCCACTTGTTGCAGATAATGTTACTTTTCCCTCAGCTTTGTTTACTATTGCTATTTTGGTTACTGTCTCTGTCTTGTAACCTATTTTACGTGCCTTTACCGTAACCTGTACTGATGATGCATTTGTTATCGTTGGCATTTTATCAACATATGTTTTTCCCCCATCTGTCGAATATTCTATTTTTGCATCACTTGGTGACACACTAACGTTTGATAAAATATTATGAGTTTTGCCGTCATATATTCCAACATATGGAATTATGTCAAATATTAAAATTCTATTTTCTGACTCTACTTCTATCTCATAGCCATTTTTCTTTACTATTAAGGTGTTATCATCTTTTCTGGTCACCTCCTCTATTCTCTCTGGTACTTTTGAATTGAGGTATTCTTCCAATGTTTCTCCACTATTAGCAATGTCGTACTCCATTGTTAATTTTTTTACTTCCTCTTTTGCTATTTTTTCATATGCAGTATATTGTCTAGCACTCACATTTTTTACTACTCCATTATCACCAAATAGCACATTTACTGTAACACTTGCTAATATTAGCAAAACTACAATTGTTACAACTAATGAAACTATAGTGATTCCTTTTGTTTCTTTTGTTACCACGATCTTTCCTCCATATCTTCGTTAAGTTGTATACTTAATGATAATATGGAATCTCTTAAACATCGGCATTCTACATAGCTTTCACCATTTTATTAAAGATTTATCGAAAAAAATTATGTAATAATTTTATATAACAAATTGTTGTAAATAGTCGCTTTTTCTGTTCGTTTTGGTATATTTGTTTTATATAAATTTATCATTAAGTATACAACCTAACGAAAAAATAGTCGGTTTATGTTTCTTTAAACCAACTATTTTAATTTTTATATTATTTTGCCAACCTTCTTAATCTTAATGCATTTAAGGTTACAGTCAAACTGCTTATTACCATTGCAAAACTTGCTATCATTGGGTTTATTGTTATTCCCCATTTGCTGAACAAGCCCATTGCAATCGGTATCATTAAACTATTATAGAAGAATGCCCAAAATAGATTTTGCTTTATGTTTCTTATTGTTTTTTTACTAATATTTATTAGATTTTGTATGCTGTTTAAATCATTTCTGGTTAATATTACATCTGATGAATCCATTGCTATATCTGTTCCACTATTTACACTAACACCTATGTTACTGCTTGCGAGTGCTGGACTGTCGTTTATTCCATCTCCACACATCATTACATATTTTCCTTCTGCTTTCAACTTTTTTACTACCTCTGTTTTTTCACTAGGTGTAACATTTGATATCACTGTAGTTATGCCTATTTCTTTAGCAATTTTTTCGGCTGTTTGTGTGTTATCTCCCGTTAACATTACAGTCTCTATTTTATTTTTATTCAGCTTACTTATTACTTCTTTTGAATTTTCTCTTACAATATCATTTACGCCAATTATTGCTGAAATTTCATTGTTTATCACAACATAAATTATGCTGTTTCCTTCTTTTGCAAGCTTTTCTTCGTCTTGTTTATGACTGTTTGTTATATCATATTTTTCTAATATTTTATAGTTTCCTAATATTACATCGTTTTCAGCTATCTTTCCAATTATTCCATAGCCACTTACATCTTTAAAATCTTTTACATCGAGTGTTTCAATTTTATTTTCGTTTAAGTAATCTTCAAAAGCCTTTCCTATTGGATGAGTCGACTTTTTCTCCAAGCTTCCAACTATTTGCATAAGTTCTTTTTCTTGCATTTTACTATAATTTATTATCTGTGCTATTTTTAGCTTACCATATGTTAATGTTCCTGTTTTATCAAACACAACTGTCGTAGTCTTTTCGGCATTTTCTAATATTTCACT
>CAKPLX010000107.1 GCA_934167785.1 uncultured Bacilli bacterium | reverse complement strand
CCTGATGTAGGACTCGGACCTACGACCTATCGGTTAACAGCCGAGTGCTCTACCAACTGAGCTAATCAGGCACAACATCAACTAAATAAATGGCGCCTGATGTAGGACTCGGACCTACGACCTATCGGTTAACAGCCGAGTGCTCTACCAGCTGAGCTAATCAGGCACAATTACATAAAGCTATTTCATTATATAATACATTTTTAACTTTTGCAATACTTTTTTTAAATTTTTATGAATTTCTAATTTTTATCTTAAATTTAAAAACAAAAAATATTTTTTATAAAAAATTAAAACAAAGAATATTAGTAATACTCTTTGTTTTAAATAACTCTTAAAAATCACAATTACCTGGAGTTCTAGGATAAGGAATTACATCACGAATATTTTCAACACCAGTTAAATAAATAAGTAAACGTTCAAATCCCATACCAAATCCACTATGAACACAACCACCAAATTTTCTCAAATTTAAATACCATTGCATATCATCAGTAGGAACATTCATATCCTTCATTCTAGCTATTAATTTATCATAATCTTCTTCCCTTTGAGAGCCACCCATCAACTCACCTGCACCAGGAACCTCTAAATCAACAGCAGCTACTGTTTTACCATCAGCATTTTGTTTCATATAGAAAGCTTTAATATCCTTTGGCCAATCAGTAATAAATACTGGTCCATCAAAATATTCAGTAATATACTTTTCATGCTCTTTAGCAATATCTTCGCCATATTCGGGAGTAAATTCCCATTTTACATCAGCTTTCTTCAAAATAGTAATAGCATCTTCATGGGTAATTCTTGTAAATTTACTATTTACAAGCTTAGTTAATTTATCAATTAAACCTTTTTCAACAAATTTATCAAAAAACACTATTTCATCTTTAGCATGTTCTAATACATAACTAACCACAAACTTAAGCATATCTTCTTCTATATCCATTAAACCATCCAAATCACAAAAAGCCATTTCTGGTTCTATCATCCAAAATTCACTTGCATGAGTCTTAGTATTAGAATTTTCAGCTCTAAATGTTGGACCAAAAGTATAAATGTTTTTAAATGCCATTGCGAAAGTTTCACCCTGCAATTGTCCTGATACTGTTAAAGCCGTATGTTTACCAAAAAAATCCTTACTATAATCAACCTTTCCAGTTGATGCAACCTTTTCTAAATCAAGTGTTGTTACTTGAAACATTTCACCTGCTCCTTCACAATCACTTGCTGTAATAAGTGGAGCATGTAAATAAACGAAGCCTCTTTCTTGGAAATAAGTATGAATTGCCATTGCTGCTAAACTTCTAACACGAAATACAGCTTGAAATAAATTAGCACGTGGTCTTAAATAACCAATCTCTCTTAAAAATTCTCTTGAGTGTTGTTTAGGTTGAAGTGGATAATCATCACTACAATCACCTTCTAATGTAATCTTTTCTGCTTTTACTTCATAATCTTGTAAAGAGCCTTGAGACTTAACTAACTTACCAACAACACAAATTGCACTTCCATACTTTAGTTGTTGAATAGATGTAAAATTAGTTGTATCTTTATCATAAACAATTTGCATATGTTTAAAACAAGTTCCATCAGAAAAATCAATAAAACCAAAATCTTTTTGTTTACGATGTCCCCTAATCCATCCCTTTAGTTCAATTTCTTTATCAACATATTCATCTAAATCTTTATATAATTTTCTTAAATCAATCATTATTATTACCTTCCTTACTATAAATTAATTGTTACATAACTTTTTCTAATACATACTCTTTTTTACTTGGAACATCGATAACAGTTGCACATCTATCAATTTTATCCAAAAACTTAAAAGCATCATCAGGAGTTAAAAATAAGCTCATACCATTATAAAGTGGATGAAAAGCTAATAAACTCTTATCAAGTAGCTCACTATCAATAATCAAATTAACTCTATTATCAGTATCAAATTTAATATTAAAAAGTGAAACATTGCCAGGTACCGTAGAAAGTAAATCACTAAGTGCATCACTATCAACAAATTCAAGCTTGCTACAATCAAGTTGTTCCTTTAAAGCTTTTAAATCAACACTTTTTTCATCATCTACTATAATCAAAAAATTTCTTTTTAAGCCTTTTCTCTCATGAACAACCAAATGTTTACAAATACTATAATTGCTACCTAAATATTCTTGATATCTTTGATAATAATTTCTAGACTCACTACATCCTACTACCTCAGGATGTCTAATACACCACGAATATGAAATACCACTTTCATCAAGTTCATGGCAAAAATCTTGACCAACTTTAATTTTTTTTATTTTTTCTTGAAACTCCATCGGGTATAACTTTGTTTTAGAAATTAAACTTAAATACTCATTAGTCATAATTGGGTAAGGTCACTGAATCCATATAAATTCCTCTTTTCTATAAAATAAAAGACTAGTCGCATCCACACGTAAAAAGATACGTATGGGACGAAACTAGCCTTCCGCGGTGCCACCCAATTTATCATAAAATAAAATCATGATCCCTTTTGATTTCTAACAAAATCTAGTAAATAAATAACGGTTTACAACCGGCTTACATTACTTTAAGTTCACATAAGCAACTCCAAAGTGTTCTTCATATTGCTTTTTATGTTAGCTTACACCATACCTAACTCGCTTTATAAAATGAAACAATATTACTCCTCTTTTTCCAAGTCATTGAAAAAATTATATTCCTAATTATAGTATATGTCAAGTAGTAAATTTTATGTATATGTTTATCTTATGTTTATCTTATGATAATGTCTTAAGTATTATCTTATGATTATGTCTCACTTTAATATTATAATAAGTCACTGA
>CAKPLX010000106.1 GCA_934167785.1 uncultured Bacilli bacterium | reverse complement strand
GATTGTTTGTGTTTTACCTGTTCCTGGTGGTCCTTGAATAATTGATATTTTGCTTTTAAATACATTTTCCATCGCTTCTTTTTGACTCAAATTAAATCTAAATGGATAAATAATATTACTAATTTCAATTTCTTTTTTTGGTAAATCTTTTTTATTAATATAATAATTTAGTACACTTTCTTCATTTATATAGTTAAGCTTTTCGTATTCATTTTCTAAAAAACTTTTTTTAGATATATTAGTGGAATTTTCCTCATTTTCTTCATCTCCACTTTTTGTATATTTAGATATTTCTCTAAAGTATCCTATTACATCTTTATTTAAGTTATCTATTGAATTAGATTTAAATGATACATCATTATATCTAAAGATTTCTGTTTCTTCAGTTGCATATTTTATTTTTATAAATTCTTCAAATCTAGTAACATTTTGCACATTAAATAATATTTGATTTTTGTAATAAATATCTTTATCATTAAAATCAATTTTTTCAGCTTGTTCTTTTATAATTACATTTTTTTCATTATACTGGTATGTTGTTTCTTTATTATAAAATTTCACATTTATTTTTTTATTATTGTTTTCTGATAAATATTCTATTTCCTTTGTTTTATCTTCTCCTTTTATTATTACCAATACTTTTTCTTCATCCATTATTTTTCCTCTTAATTTCTATCATTTTTGGTTTAACTCTATTTCTTTATCTCTGTTTGTTTACTTTTTATACTATATCATAAAATCCAGTAATTTACAATCATCCTTTATTAATTATGTAAATTTTCAAAATAAATTTTTCACTTTTAAAAGCCCCTTAATACTAAATATATCACTTCTCTTTCTCTTAAATATCTTAATGAATCTATTACATCTGGATTGTCTCTATATAAGTCTATTAATTTTTCATACGTAGCACGTGCTTTTTGTTCTGCTGCTATATCTTCTTGCAAGTTTGCTATTGGGTCTCCTTTACAAGCTAAGCAGTTTGCGCTAAATATGGAACTCCTGCTGCTGATTGTGGGTATACATCTACTCCATGGTCTGTATAGTAAGCTCCTAATCCAGCTTTTTCTATTTCTTCTATTGATGCTCCTCTTGTTAATTGGTGTACTATTGTTCCTATCTTTTCTAGGTGGGCTAATTCTTCTAATAGCCTCATATGCAAAGAAAACCTTATGCAAAAGCCAACAAGCCTGCTATACTTATGTGTTCTAATCCAAAATGTGATAATATAAGTTATAAATTTTATATTGTAGAAAATAAAATAATTGAAGCATTAAAAATTTGGCTTGAGAATTACAAACTAAATTATGATATAAAGGATAATTCATATAATGAATTTTTAAATGAAAATATTAAAACGCAAAATCCAAAAGAGACAATCCTACTGTACTGACATAATAGCCTGTTGCTCAAAAATTACAGTTTCCATATTTGTATCTTAAATTTGCATGGTCTTTGAATATCATCATTGAACTTTTTCTATTTGTAATTCCACTTTGTATGTGATAAAGTATTACTCATAGATATCACGCCTTTCTGATATTTTGTTGGCTTGAACGCCTAACATTATATCATGGTTTGATATCTTTTTCTGTAAGTCTTTAAAACAACACCTGCATAGCTGGCGTTGTTTTATTTTACTTTGTGGTTCAACACGCTAAAGCGAATAAAACAGGGAATCTACTAATGTAGATTCCCCGTTTTAAGAGTAAAAAAATCAAATCAAATCAAGATTTATTTTTATTATCCATCTACTACCTTCTGTAGACAGATAACAACTCTCAACTTTTTCGTTAGCCTCTCTCAGGCATTCGACAATATTCTGTGATATAACATTTTTATCGCAAGTTTCTCTTTCGTCTTTTATAAAAAAGACTATATTGTCTACCGCTACCTTGCTCAGTTCTACTGTTGAGATTATCTTGAACTGTCTAAACAGTCCTCGATGGTAAGTGTAAACTCTAGTTGCATCTTTATTTTCTTCCATATTCTTTCCTCCTAGATGTCTTCTTCCTCGTAAAGTTCTATCAACCACTTCCTATCGCCATATTCTTGCACTTTACAAGAGCAATCAAAATATTTTGAAATCTCCTTTGTACAACTGTACTCCTTTTTAAATATTGATTTTTTACTCCTTTCTTTTGTTCTAATTATAGAAATCATTTTTTCGACATCCTCTGGCGTCAACGTTTTGTTGATAATGATATCGTACTTTTTACCTTTTACTACTCTATCGTAGTTATGATAATAATCTTCACTATTATCTTCTCCCTTTACATTTTCGTTGACTACAGAATAATTATTCATGTTCATTCCAATGTCCTCCTATTTTTTATTATAATCATAATTACATTATACTATTTTATGTTTACATTGTCAATACGTGATTTTTGTTTACATTAATTGGTGCATTACCTGTAATCGTTCAGTTCTACTTGATATAAAGTACTGGACGGAACCCGCTGCCCGTGTTAGTACAAGGGGCATAATTGCATTCACGGTAACAAGCAGGGTAGCTCGCGTAGGCGTGGTGGAAGGACCCACCACGAAGGTTATATGTGTTGTATGTTGTATTATAGCCTAGATTTGCTTTATATGAAGCCTCTTGTGTCCATTCCCATAAGTTTCCTGCCACATCATATAATCCTTTTCTTAATACTTGTTCTGTTGAACCAGTTGTTAATATTACCCATGAATTTGTTTCTGAATTTGTTGAATAACCACTTTCAATCTTTTTAAATCCATCTGTTGCTGCATTTGATGTACTCACATTTGTATAATATCCTCTTAAATTTGACAATGATACATTATCATAATTTCCCCATTGGGTACTTTTCATATCAGAATAATCTGATTTATCACTTAAAAATTTTATCATCATATCCCACTGTGTTCCTGTTATCAAACCACTTTTTACATA
>CAKPLX010000105.1 GCA_934167785.1 uncultured Bacilli bacterium | reverse complement strand
GGTGGACGTACAGTAGGTGCTGGTAACGTATCTGATATTATTGAATAATAATAAATAAAAAGATTCTCTTTAGGGGATTCTTTTTTTTGTGCAAAATACTGATCAGTATTTTAACTATCTAAAAATTGTTTATTAATAAATTGATTTATTTGAATTTAACTTAAATTTTAATTAGCATAACATGTTAATCTATGATATAATTGCTACAAGATAGATGATTAAAAATAAAATGCTAAAGTTATTGCAATTAGAACAATAAAGTGGTGAATTTTTATGAATAATATTAATATTAATAATGAAACTAGACTTTTATCATTTTCAGAGGAAATGAAGAAAAAAATAGAATACTTAATAGATAGTAGTTTTTTTCTGGATTATGAGAAAGAAATTTATAAAAAAATTTTTAACGATCCAGAAATTTCTTTTGAATCGTTACAAGAATTATTAGAAACAGTAGAGAACTCTATAAATAAAAATTTTGAATTTGTTGTTGATAACGAAGAATTCAAACAGATTAATTTAAAGATGTACAATGATGTAATGTCTACATTAGAAGAATATAATAAGTATAATTCAAATTATCAAAGAAACGGTTTAAAAATACCAAAAAATGAATTATTATCTAAAGCTAATTATATTGAAGACTATATAAATATATTATACGAATATAAAATAAAAAGATATAATTTAGAAGTATTAAGAGATTTAGCAAGATTAAGAAATGATTGTAAAATGAATATGTCTTATTACAAATCAAATGACGAAATAGAGATTTTTTTATCTCAATTTGATAAAGCAATAGATTCTGGAGACATAAATACTGCTAAAAAAATGATAAAAAAATTGCAAAATGAAATATTAGAAGAATGGAATAAGTATGTCCCTAATTTTGAAAGTATGACGGATGATAACTTTTGTTTTATTGGTCATAGTACATATTCAACAAAGTTTGAAGGAGATTTTTATACTGGTTATGTTTCAACATCACTATATAATCAAGAAGTTAATGATACATATAAAGGTAGATATGGGTTTATTATGATGCCTACAAATATAGTGGGTGCAAAAAGTGAAGATATGTATGTAAATAATATTAGCAGCAGTGATGAAGGGATACTTGCTTATAGCCTTATAGCAAAAATTGATCACCCCAAAAGAGTATTAGAAGAAACCGCCAAACAAAAGCAAGAAAATTTAAAAAACGGAGAAAAGAGAAAAGTATACAGTGAAATAGTGCAAAAAGGATTTCACCCTGTAGGACTTTTTTGCTTCACAAACGGGGCTTTATCTTTAGATAAAAATTACAATTATGCTAAAGAATTACAAAGTAATTTTCCTAATTTAAAATTAAAAATTATAGATACTTACAAAAGTAAAAAAGGAGTAGATCTTACCCAAGAAAAATTAAATCTTATCAATGATATAAATTATGATTTTGCAAAAAGACATAACATTTTAGAATATATTAATAGCATTAAAGAGGAAGAATTATCAAGGTATGACATATTTTTTGAAAATTTTACTAAACTAAAAGAAAGTGGAAATTATAGTGAAGATGATATAAGAAGTATTTTTGAACAAAATAAAAACTTTTTGGGGCCATTATTTGATTTTGACAAATTATTTACTAGTAATTATTCAGATAAAGAAATAGAATTTATTTTATATCATAATTATGCTTTAAATATAAATGAAATTCTAAAAGGAAATATAAGAAAATTTTGGCTAAGAGACATAGGAGATAAATTAAAACAACATATTGGGAAATTAAATAAATATATTAATGGACTTGATGAATTTGTTACAATTATAAATAAGACTGAAATAACTGATGAATTAGTAAACGAGATGATAGAGCAAAAAACAGATAATTTGTATTCCTTATCAAAAATTATTTTAAATAACGTCCATAACAATTTAAAAAAAGAAAATCATGAATCGATGAATAAGTTATTAGTGTTAAAGGAAAACTACGATAAATTACAAGAAGAATTAAAAGAACTAAATATAATTGATAATAAATATGAATATTATCACAAAATAATTGAAAATCAGATTTATTATTCCATGGCAAAAAGTGATTATTTAGAATTATGTAAGGAAACTAAAAATATTTTAGAAGAGAATAAAAAGTATGATGAAAAAGTAAAAATGTTACAAGAAAAACTATTTGAATTAGAACATCAAAAAGAAAATTTAAAAAATAATTGTTATGAAAATTCAAAATTTTATAAAGATATTGAAATACAATTGACTAGGTTAGAGAATATCCAAAATGACTTAGCAAAACATCCATTTTTTAATAGAAGAGCCATTGCAAAAAATCAAAAAGAAATTAATGAGATTAACAAAAATAATGAAATTGAAAAAAATACATTTAATACAGAAAATAAGAGTAAGGAAAATCAAATTAATTATCAAATTTCTTGTATAAAAAATGAAATTAGTTACCTAAAATCATTAAAAAATTTTAATAATAGTAGATTAAATGAAAATAATACGCAACTTATTAATCTCAAAAATAAAATAAAAAAATTATTTGATTGTGATTTTGATCAAGTTGAAGAAAAAATAAAAGAAGCCAATCGATTTATGAATGAAGCAAATTATATAGAAATAAAAATTCGTATAGAGAAATTAAAAAGAGAAATTGAAGAAATTTTAAAACAAGCAAGAATGGAAAAGAATAAATATAATCAAAATCATCAAAAATTAGAAGGTTTTGTTTCAATTGAGCAAAGTATCGATGAAGGAATTCATAAAAGATAAGAAATTCATTCCATAAAGTATGAATTGATAGAATTTTTATCTAAGCTGTTTTACTTTTTAATACTAAACTAGTTCACGATCTTTGCTATTAATAAATCAGTATTTTCCTCACCTAAAAGTTATCCACTAGTAACATTCTTCTTTTAATTTTAGAAAATATAGTGTATAATAA
>CAKPLX010000104.1 GCA_934167785.1 uncultured Bacilli bacterium | reverse complement strand
CTGATGAAGTCAGAGATTATGTTGTGACAAAGACAAAAATCAATTCAGCTGCATTAAAAACGATTATAATTGATGAAATTCCAAAAAATGATGCAGGAAAGACGTTATATAAAGAATTGGCAAAATATTATGAATAACAGATACTTATTTTGTTTTACGTTTGCTGGTGGAACGGCCGCTTTTTATGATTCTCTTGAGCAATGCCTGACAGATGACATTCAGGTAATAAAACTGGATTATTCAGGACATGGAAAGAGGTATCACGAGCCGCTGCTGAGCAATTTTGAACAAACGGCAGATGATTTGTTTTCCATTATAATAAAAGATTATTCAGAGATTATTTATAATCCTGATAATGAAGTGGCTTTGATGGGCTATAGTATGGGAAGTATCACTGCAGTTGAGATTTTAAAGAGATTTCTTGCATTAGATGGAGTATGTAGACCGGCTCATGTCTTTTTAGCTGCACATGAGCCGTTTTCTAATCATACATTAGAGAATCTGCCGGAGGACAGTGTTGATGAATACGTCAAGGAAAGAACAATTGCTTTTGGAGGTATTCCGGACAGACTCATTCACAATAAAAGCTTTTGGAGAATGTATCTGCCATTATATAAGGCTGATTATCTGATGATTGCAAGATATCACTTTGAAGAGCTGCATCTTCATACCGATATACCGGTTACAGTTTTTTATTCTGAATCTGATACTAAATATCAGGATATGCAGAACTGGAGAAAGTATTTCGAGGGAAAATGTGATTTCGTAGAATATAAAGGCTCACATTTCTTTATCCATGATTACTATAAGGAAATGTCAGAGGTCATAAAAGCAGATTGGAGTAGTTTGTAATATGAAGTATGAGGAATTATTGGAGATCGCTCCGTATTCATTGGATCAAAGCGAAAAAAAGAAAATTTTAACGAAACGGCTTGTGGAATTGTCCAGACTGCATTATGAGAAATGCAATGAATATCGTGCAATATCAGATAGTATAGGATTTAATCCGGATAATATTGACGATTATGAACAATTACCGTTTTTGCCGGTAAGACTGTTTAAAGAGTTGAATCTGAAAAGTGTGAATGATGAGGATATTGTAAAAACAATGACTTCTTCGGGAACATCCGGTCAGGCGGTATCAAAAATCTATTTAGATCGTACAACATCTTCCAATCAGCAGAAGACCATGGTTAAAATTGTATCTAATTTTACCGGGTCCAATCGTATGCCTATGATCATACTGGATTGTCCCTCTGTCGTTAAAAATAGACTTATGTTTTCTGCCAGAGGAGCCGGAATATTGGGATTTTCTATTTTTGGCTCTAAAAAGGTATATGCATTAGATGATGAGATGAATCTGGATGTTGAAGGATTAAAGGCTTTTCTGAATCAGTATCAGGGACAGAAAATTCTGTTATTTGGATTCACTTTCATGGTATGGCAGCATTTTTATAAGGAATTGCTTAGATTGCGTGAAGAGGGAATTACATTTGATCTCTCAAATGGTATTCTGATTCATGGTGGAGGATGGAAAAAACTTGTAAATGAATCCGTTAGTCAGGAAGAATTTCACGCCAGATTACAGGATGTTTGTGGACTGAATCAAATTCATGATTATTATGGTATGGTTGAGCAGACGGGGTGTATTTATATGCAATGTGAATGTGGCCACTTACATGCCAGCATTTTTTCAGATGTGATTATCCGTGATCCTCAGGACTTTTCTGTCTGTCCTAAGGGAAAAAAGGGTATTATTCAGGTGGTGTCTGCCATTCCTGAATCCTATCCCGGACATTCTCTTTTGACAGAAGATGAAGGAGAGATTCTTGGTGAGGATGATTGTCCATGTGGAAGAAAAGGAAAGTATTTTAAAATATATGGACGATTACAAAATGCGGAAATTAGGGGGTGTAGTGACACATATGCAGCAAAATTTAATTAATGAAAAGCAATTAGAGAATCTAACAGCAGTAAAATTTTTGGTGGGAGATATGAATGATCTGGTGGGTGAGAGACCTAAGAGTCTTATGCCTTTTTGTGATCAGGTAATTGAGTTTTTAAATTCCTTGTCTAAAAATCTGATGAGTAGTAAAGAGGCAAAGCAATATCCGGATATAATTACTCTGGGATTTTGGATCAGAAAATCATCATTGCTTCAGTTGAAAGATAGATTTCATAAAGAAGATGAAAACGCGCTTAGAATGGGAAGGGGAATTGCATTTCATATTGCACCGTCCAATGTTCCGGTTAATTATGCTTATTCGCTTGTGACCGGTTTATTGACTGGAAATGTTAATATAGTCCGTATTCCAAGCAAGGATTTTCCACAGGTTGATATCGTCAACCGTGCAATAGCTAAAACATTGGATGAATGTGCTGAATTAAAAAAGTATATATATCTTGTACGTTATGACAGAAATCAAAAAGTAAATGATGTATTTTCTGTTATTTGTGATTCCAGAATAATATGGGGAGGCGATCAGACCATTTCGGAGATCAGAAAATCACCATTGTCGCCTCGTGCCGGAGAAATTACGTTTGCAGACAGATACTCTCTGGCGATTATTAATAGTGATAAATATCTTTCCTTAGCATCAAAAGAAAGATTTGCAGAAGAGTTTTATAATGACACATATCTGACAGATCAGAATGCTTGTACGAGCCCAAGAATTGTTGTATGGATAGGGGAAAAAGTAGAAGAGGCTAAGGATGAATTTTGGAAACTGTTGCACAATCTTGTAGAAAAAAAATATACTTTACAGCCGATCATGGGTGTGAATAAGCTGACAAGTAGTTATATTGCTGCAGCAGCCGGTGTATGTGACAGGATTGAGGTACATGAGGATAATTATATTGTCAGAGTTCATGTTAAAGAACCGGATAGTTCTATTATGGAACTTAAGGATAATTCCGGATATTTCTTTGAATGTGAATGTCATGACCTGATGGAATTACGGGATTTATG
>CAKPLX010000103.1 GCA_934167785.1 uncultured Bacilli bacterium | reverse complement strand
GTTATTTTTACATTGTTTTGATTTAAAACTTCTAATATTTTATCTACATCATCTGCATTCCAAGCACAATTCATTGTCAAACTAATTTTTTTGTCTTGTGTTTGTACATTATAAATTGGTAATAATTTTTCAGCATCTGACGAAGTTGCTACTGTATTAAAATTATTGAATTTCATTGTATTTGCAACGAAGAACAATACAAAAACTGTTAATATTGATACAATATATGTACAAATTTTTTCTTTACTAAAAACTAAAAACATAAAACCACCTAACATATTAATATGTTTCAGTGGTTTTATATATTCATTTTATTTATTCTATTTTAAAATTTCATCAATTGAAACTTCTAAGGCATTACAAATCTTAGCTAACATTTCTAAACGAATTCCTGTCATTCCTCTCTCTAGTATACTAATATATCTACAAGATAACTCTAGTTTTTCTGCTAACATCTCTTGTGTATATGACTTTTTCATTCTTGCATTTTTAATATTATTTCCTATTTTTCTATAATCAAAATTATAATAAATTTTACTTTTTTTAGTTTTTTCATGTTTTCCATATTTTTCTATGTCTTTTATATTTAATATTAACAAAATATCCTTTATATTCTCTTCTAAAATATCTTGTTCATCTTCTAAATTTTTTAATTGCTGTACCAATTGTTTTTGCTCTATACTATTTCTAACATAGTTTTTTCTAATATATTTTTTTATTGATAAATTATAATCATTTTCCTTAATTTGATTAATACTAACAATTTTAGAAAAGCCTTCAATCTCTTTTCTATCTTTATAAGTATTTACAATTTTATTTTGATTTTCTTCTGATAATATATTCTTAAATCTTTTATTTTTATATTCATTACTTGCATCTATAAATAGTATATTCTTATCTGTTTTATTCTTAGAAATAATCATCATAATGACTGATATTCTTGTATTGTAAAATAAATTTTCTGGTAATCCAATAATCGCTTCAATTTCATTTTTCTCTACTAAATTTTTTCTAACTTTTCTCTCATTTTCTCTAAACAAAACTCCATGTGGCAATAAAACTGCCATTTTTCCATCATCTTTTAAATTGTCTAACATAGATATTACAAATGCATAATCACCGACTGCATTTTCTGAAATTTCATATTCTTCAAATATAGGTCTATATTTTATAACTTCCTTCCAATCTTTTTTTGAATATGGTGGATTCGAAAGTATATAATCAAATTTTATTTTTTTATTTTTTTCATTATTCTGATATTCTATTTCTTCATCTTCTATATCATTTAACAAAATTCTAGTTTTCAAAATATTATAATATTCTATATTTTCTTCTTGACCAAATATTTTTATTTTTTTATCATTTAATTTACTTGCATTTATTAAAAAATTTCCACTACTACACATTGGATCATATACATCAGCACTTTTTTTATCTAGAATCATATTTACCATTGTATTTGTAATTTCCATTGGAGTATAAAACAGTTCATTTGAATTTTTCATATCACCAATCATTGCTATTTGCTTTAATACTAACTCATATTGCTCAGCTATATACTTTTTAGGAAAACTATTACACATTTCATTTATTTTTTCAATTGTTTTAGACAATATATTTTTTTCTCCTAATTTTCTATAAAAAACAATATTACTAAATTGTATATCTGAAAATATTTTTTCATCTCCAATATCTTCTCTCATATCACTTATAGCTTTATCAATTTTTTCACCTATATAATAATTATCTCTATCTTCATATATTTTTCTAAAAATTTGATTACTATAACTCTCATAATATTTTAAATATATTAATGCAGATATATACTCTATATAATTTGTATTCATATTTGTTTTTGTTTTAAAGTCATTACATATATCAGTTAATTTATTGTTTTCCTGAAACAGTACCATTATTTTTCCTCCTCAACTAACTGCTCTATTATATTTTCATATATCATTTCCTTTGTTTCTATAATATCTTGCATTACTTTTTTTTCATTTTCCCATACTTCAATTAAATCTTTTATTTTTTCTTGTTTATCAATATCTATTTCTGGTATTTCTATTTTTTTCAATGATGCTATCGATATTTTTTGTATACTTGATCCAATTTGTTCCGTAGCAATTTGTGCCTTTCCTTGCTGACTTTCTAAATACCATTTTAAAAATCTAGAATTGATTTTATTTTTATCTGGCCTAATTATACATAATTGAGATGGAACTAATAAATCTTCTTCTTTTTCTTTTACTAAAATAATTTTATTAGGAGCAACTAGTCTAAATAGCAAATCCCCTTTTTGTGTCATTTTATCTGAAAAATCTTTGTCTGTTTCTATTGCTTGATACTCTTGATTTTCTTCATAATTATTTAAGTTAAATATTTTATATTGATATTTACCATTTTCTACACTTTCCCTATGTACTAATATTCCTATGGATACATTTGCTATTTCTTCTAACTTCATACTAGTGCTCCTTTCTAAATAATTTTAAGCTATACCTTTACCAGTTTCACTTTGTTTTCTTAGATGAATTTTTATAGAAATTACTATTAAAAACATTTCTCTCCATCTCCTCTCTTCAGTTTTACCTAAAAGATTTCAATACTTTGCTTTTTTCGTATTTTTATGTTATAATTAATTTGGTCTAAATACTTACAAAGTATTTTTTCTAGTTTTAAATAAGCCGCGAACTTATTTAAAACTTTTTTATACAATTCTTTTTGGTTGTACGATAACTATAACATATTTTTTATATTATTGTCAATATATATTTTTCTACATTTTTTTGCAAAATAATAAAAGAACTGCATAAATACTATAGAATAATTATTCAATAGCATTTATGCAGTTTTTTTTATTATTTTGTAAAATATTCTATTATTCCATTATAAATACCCCAAGCTAATTTATCTTGGTATTCATCATCTAACAATTGTTGCTCTTCTTCAGGATTAGACAAGAAACCACATTC
>CAKPLX010000102.1 GCA_934167785.1 uncultured Bacilli bacterium | reverse complement strand
AAAATTATCATTGGTAGTATTAAGTATTTTATATTTTTATTTTCAAATATTTTCATATTATATTGTTCCTTTCACAATTTGAGAAAAATTATTTGTCCACATTATATATCATAATATGACTTTTTACAACAAACAATAAAATAAACTACTTTTTAATTATTATAGAACAAATATGTTGATTTTTACGATCACTTATAGTATTATTAATATGATGTTTAAAAAAATCAAATATTTAGGAGGGTTGTAAATTTGAATATATATTCTCAAAACATTTATGAAATAGTACAAAATAACATAAAAAAACATGTTTTAATTATCTATAACATATCTCAAAATCACTATGTTGGATTAAGTATCCATTCTAACCAATCTAATAATTTCGCATATACATATATAAGTTCAATAAACAGATTTATTGATATCAATGATTTACAAGAATATACTAAAAAAAGCATTAAACGGATTAGTTTATATTAAAGGGTGTTTTCTAAAAGTAAATGATAAAGATTTTTCTAATATATTAAAACTTTTAAAAAGTTCTCTAATTCAAAAATTAAATGCAAAAATAAATTATAACAATATTGATGATATTAAATATTTAAAATGGTGCTATGATAAATTATTATTAAATGAAACTACATTTAATATATCAACTTTAAATCCAGGTTCGATTTGCTGGGTTGATTTTGGTCAAAATATCGGCTCTGAGTTAAGGAAATTACGTCCAGCTATATTGTGGCGTTCTTCTTCTGATAAAAAAATGTGGACGGTTATTCCTTTAAGCAGTAAATGTTACAATGATAAATATTATTTCCATTGCGATATATCTGGATTATCTTGCAGTACAGCAAAATTAGAATGTATGTCAAACTTTAGCTATAAAAGAATTCGCGAACCATTTTTTTATAATAAAAAAATCGCTCATTTATCTAAAGAAGATTACTCTAACGTTTTAGCATCCTTAAAAAAATATTACACTTTTGGAAATTAATTTTAACCAATATATTGACTATTAACTAAAAATAGTCTATAATATACTTACATTTAATGTTGCACATCAATAGATGTGGAAGTTGTTTTTCAAAGACTAGGTTAACCTGGTCTTTGCTTTTTGTAATATTTTTTTATTATTTGCATATAATATAATTACATTTAGTGTTGCACATTTAAATGTGAATATTTCGTTTATAAACGTATAAAAACTCTCTAAACATAGAGAGTTTTTTTATTTTTCTAATCCCCTATTCTATACCCAAGTCCTCTTACTGTTTTTATAATAGTTTCATCTTCTAATTTTTCTCTTATTCTTTTTATATAAACTGTTAAAGTATTATCATTAACAAAATTTCCAGCAATGTCCCATATTTTATCTAATAATTGCTCTCTTGTAATTAATTTGTTTTGATTTGTAAATAGCATTAATAATATTTTATACTCTAAACTTGTAAATATTATTTCTTCATTATCTTTATATACTTTCGCTGCTGTCGTGTCTATTTTTATATTTTTATATTGAATTATATTACCATTTTCTTCTTTTTGTCCGTATCTTCTTAATACTGATTTTATTCTTGATATTAGTTCTCTTGTTCTAAATGGTTTAACTATATAATCATCTGCTCCTAAATCCAAGCCTAAGACAACACTTGTTTCTTCATCTTGTGCCGTTAAAAATATTACTGGTATATCTTGTTTTTCTTTTATTTCTTTGCATATATCAAATCCGTTTCCATCTGGTAATGATACATCTAGTAATACTATATCTATTTTTTCTTGCTTTATTTTTTCTTTGCTTTCTGCTACACTTTTAGCTGATATTACTTGGAAGTTTTCTTGTTCTAAGGAATATTTTAGCCCCATTATTATTGTTTCATTGTCTTCTACTAATAATATTTTTTTCATTTTTTGCCTCCAGTCTCTATGTTTTATACTATATCATATCATTTTAAATAATTAAAGAATTTTTTAATTTTTATAGATAAAAAAATACATTCTCTGCTTAGCGGTTAGAGAATGTATTTTATTTTTCAAATACCGGCAACCATTTTTTATGGTCTCAAAATCTATTTTATTGTTTTATATAATCATACTAGATTGAAAAACCAGGAGCCACTCCTCCAGAGTTACTAGCAATAAATCTGCTACAAGTACCATTAGAGAGCACATAACAAAAAGAATCGCTATATGCGAAATTTGGAGAACGAAGCCACCACCAATCTGAATTGCTCGTGACTGGTTTTTTTACAATATTGTTTGAAGTGTTATATTTTGTAGTTTCTAAATTAATTCTATAATATTTATATCGTTTTCCTTCTGTTGTTATTGCATAACCTCTTGTTCCATTTATTATTGGATTTTCATCCTGTCCATATCCATTGTCCCATATTTCTCCACACGATAATAACCATAAATAATCTTCTGTTTGTTCTGTTGATGCTACATTATATTTTGGTATATAATCTTTCTTTACTTTCTTTATATGATATTTTGTAATTAATGAGCTATATGTTGTTCCATTTAATGTTCCTCTTAGTTCTGTATCTTTCCAACCTCCTGAATTAGTATTACTACTATTCATTTGTGCTGATGTTAAAAAATCTACATACTCAAAACTTATTCCTGCTTTTCCTGTTGCTGTTGATGAACCATATGCTGTTGTCTTATAATATTTTAGTTTTATCATCAATTGTTACTTTTACTTCTAATGTATTTTCATTTATAGATGTAGTATTTGATATTACTTTTGCCATATTTGCAATCTCATCCCATCCATATGTTATTTCTGTTGCAGTATGAGTTGTTGATGTTGTTTCTTCTGCACTACTTTGTTTTCCTCCTCCATAGCTTGTCATTTGTTCATAATAATTTTCCAATATTTCATTTTCTTCTATTTGAGCATTTTCTGTCTTCTTTTTGGCTTCTTCAACTTGTTCAAATAACCCTGTATTCGTTATCGCCTGTATGCTTATTCCTGCTAATATTAATAATATTATTATTGTTATAACCAATGCAACCAATGTAATTCCATATTC
>CAKPLX010000101.1 GCA_934167785.1 uncultured Bacilli bacterium | reverse complement strand
GATACATACAATGGTTGACCTAAAAATGAAAGTTCCAGTTCCAAATTTATTTTATCATAATATTCTGTCTGCAACATACCATTTCCATCTATAATCAACAAATTGCACTCTCTATTTTCCTCTGTAAAAATATTAACAGGAACTCCTGCCTCTTTTAAAGCAAGATTTGTGTCATAATTTAATCCTCCCGGATCAATTCCCGAACACGTAGCAACCAGTTGGTACTGATCATTTAAATAACCTGTAAATTCCTTAAAATCACCTGCATTCTGCAACTGATAATTATTAACGCATTGCTTGTAATAAACATAATCCTGTTGCCAATTATCATATGAAGAATCCAGTCTCTTATCCTCAAAATTTCCATGTGCTGTAAGATATTCTCCCAGAATATTGGTCATCTTCATTGCACCAGTATAATTTAAATGATTACCTCCATCCAGCGAA
Organism: uncultured Bacilli bacterium; assembly: GCA_934167785.1. Next base: position 2,617 of record CAKPLX010000101.1, on the reverse strand, counting down.
TCTGTCTCCCAGTCAATATTGGCCTGCTCACGCAATTTTTCATCATAATTGTAGTCAAGATATGTAACACCATGTTCATTTGCGTATTCTGTCAAAAAAATGGCCTTTCCAGAATCCCAAAGCATACATGTTGGAACAGACATAATTAAAAACTGAATATCATTTTCCTCGCACAGCATCCTCATCTTATCCAGATATTCCAGACAACTTTCATCCATCGGGACTGCCTCAGTTCCTAAATATGCCTCTTCGTTGAATTGAGCCGGTTGTATTCCCAATCTTGGTAAAAATCCCTTTGCAGAATAATTACCGGGCAACGCAAACTCTTCAAAATCTCCTTGTTCCAGTTCCTGCCACCGGTCATGGTATCTTAAGAGAGGGAAAATATAACTCAATCCATACTCACCCTCCGGATTCTTGCTTACAGCCGTATGAATTGCCCGTATTTTGGTCATGGACATGCGCATGGGATCAATCGCTTCTCTATTGTAGGCTTCTGACTGTGCCGTTGCATCAAAACTCCAAAACGGTTCCAATATCACATACTGAGGTTTCTGATATTTTAAGGCTTCTTCCAGATAATAGTAAGACTGCCAAATTCTCTGACAGGAAGAGGACTGAACATAAGCCGTAATACCATAATCCTCATATAAATCTTCAGGTGAAAAGGAAGAAAACGCATGTGACGCACCAAAAATTAAGACATCTACCGTATCTTTGTCCAGTTCGTACAAGCCTCTATATTCTTTATGGTAATGATCAATTGTAATTTCGGGTTTTCTCTTTGTAGGTAAAAGATAATTCAGTATTCCAAAAAATAAAACAAAAATACATATAAACCCAACAATATACAATCCTTTTCTTTTTTGAGTCATTCTTTTTATTACTCTTCCTCCAAACTAAAATCTCATATAAATAAAATCTGCCGCATCATAACCGATACCATATACTCCAAATAAAATGATGCTAAATAAAGCAGCCAGATATATTCCCCAACGTACCGGCAACACACATCTGCCAATCATTTTTCTTATGCGTATTACCTTTTCATGCAGGATATCCACAAATACCATGATGATTATAAAGAATAGAAGCATCAGCATCTGGCGCTGACTCACTCCATACTGATAGACGGTCTGATCAAATAATTGCCACAAACTGCATTGGCTGATTGACTTTCCCATTATATAAAGAGCCATTTTCGGGGATGTTGCCCGAAACATAATCCAAGCCTGATTGATCAACAGGAAATTTACTACCAGCTTCACAATATATAGGAATTTACTGTTGATCAGTTTCATACGAATATACAGTTTTTCCTTTACAGGCTTTAATCCTGCACCTATAACCTGATAAATACCATGAATAAATCCCCATATTATGTAGGTCAATCCGACTCCATGCCATAAACCGCTTACAGTAAATACAATCAATACATTAAGCCATCTACGGACCTTTCCTTTACGGTTTCCTCCCAGCGGAATATAGAGATAATCTCTAAACCAGCTACTTAATGTAATATGCCATCTTCGCCAAAAATCATTGATAGAAATAGATAAATAGGGTTGTGAAAAATTATTTTGTAGTTTGATTCCAAATAATTCAGAGACCCCCAATGCAATGTCAACGCAACCTGAAAAATCAGCATAAATCTGAATCGTATATAAGAGGCTTGCTACAAAAAGCATAGTACCTCCCACTCCCAAATACTGATCATAAACATTATCAACAAAAATTCCTGCTCTGTCAGCAATTACCAGTTTCTTGATATATCCCCATATAATCAGTTGAAGTGCCATTGTCAGCTGTTGATAGGACAAAGCCTTCTTTTTACCATCAAACTGCTGCATCAAATTCTGATATCTTGCAATCGGTCCCTGCAGAATATGCGGAAAATATGATGTAAATAGAAGCACCCGCAAAAAATTAGTCTCCGGTTGTATTTTCTTACGATAAACATCTATCAGATATCCAATCAGGGCAAGTGTGTAAAATGAAATTCCTAAAGGAACAATAATGCCATGCGAAGAAAGGAAACCCCGTAAAAAAGTAGCATATTTTAGACCTATCAGTATCAATACATTCAATGCTATAACCGTGATCAGAATAACCTTTTGTACGACGGTTGATTTTGCTTTACTGATTTTTAGCGCCCCAGCCCATACCAAAATAGTAGACAGTACAATAAAAATTCCTGCCTTGATGTCATATTTCAAATAAAATATAACACTGGCAAGCAGCAACACCAGCCATTGAAATCTGGCTGGTACAATATAATAAACTAACAATACGCACGCAACAAATACTACAAATAATAAACTTGTAAAACTCATCTCAATCCCATTTCTTTAGACTTACGGTGCAAAATAGATATATATGTTTTCACCAATCAGTAAGCACTATATTGATATACTAATATTACGTGTCAATCTCTCGTATAAATCATATCCATCCCACAACAAGTCAAAATCCATTGTCTTCCCAATCGGAACAACTCGATCAACACCCTGTATTCCCGATAACAATAAAGGCATAATCTCATCACGTTCGCCAAGGTATCCTATTGTCTGACAATGATTGTTATTACATAAATCCCGTAATTCCATCAGGTCATGAC
>CAKPLX010000100.1 GCA_934167785.1 uncultured Bacilli bacterium | reverse complement strand
TTTTTCGTTTATAAATAGTATAAGGAGATTATTCCAAATTATTCGTATCCATTCTTTCCATTTTTTAGCATTACTTTTGCATAGTCTTATTTTCTCATTTTTTCTCTTTTTTTCTATTCAATCGATTTAGTCACAATAAGATATTACACATTTTCCATTACTATTTGCAACATGAAATTCAATTTTTTCAAGGTCCTTTGATTCATCTAAATTAATACTATATACATCAGCAATATAAGCATCATCTGAATAATCACCTTTTAAAACAATATCAGTTACTTCAAAAGCCATGCCAGTTCCACCACCATCAAAAACATATAGATAACCATCTTTTTCTTTAAAATCATAAATATTATTAACAAATTTATTAAATACATCTTCTGTCATATATTCTAGCATTTTTGATTTAAAATCTGTATACTTAATTTTAGTACTAAAGAAATTATCAGTGCCTAAATTTCTACTATCATATTCACTAGAATCACTTAAGCCAAGCTTTAATATTAAATTAAAAGGTGTACTTGCTTTTGCTCCAATCAAATCTAAATAATTCTGTAAAGTTTGTTTTATTTCATTTTCTGAAAATTGTTTTATACTATTATTATCTACATTATTTATTTCATTAGTATTTATATTTTGAGAAGTAGGTGATACAGTATTTTGATTTATATTGTTCAATATATTATTTTCATTGTTATCTATTTGCTTAGTATTTTCTTCTATCTTTTTAATATTTTCTTTCATTGTATTTAAATCATTCTTCAAATTCAAAATTTCTTTATCTTTATTCACACTTCCAACATAAATATAATAGCAAAAAGCTCCCATTACTACTATTAAAATCACCAAAATTCCTATCAATATTTTTGATTTCTTTTCCATTTAAATACCTCTCTTTATATTCTTCTTCAACTATTTTAACGGCCACCACCGCCGCCTCCGCCGGCACCTCCGCCACCGAAGCTACCACCACCAGAAGAAAATCCTCCTCCGCCTCCAGATCCAGATGAGTTTATTGAACTTGCAACAATACTTCTAGATATAGGAGCTTCTATTGCAGAAGAAATATTAACATTAGACATAACATACATTACATGCATTCTGTCATTAAAATAATCATTATTAACCATTTCTGGATATCTTACTTTCAATTGTTTAATTACCTTATCTGCAATTCCAAAAGCTGTAGCATAAACTAAATATTTTTCCCAAAGCACTAATTCAGGCACTTCTCTTTCATTTAGCATAGAAAAGTCTTCCATATATTTTTTCAAACCTTTCCATTCTTCTCTTCTATCAGTACCTTCTTGAGTTAACCCTCTATTTTTGTTAGCTAAAATAATATATAAAACAGCCAATATTCCTGCTAAAATTCCTAATCCTGCAAGTAGTAACCAGTCTACAAAAGCAACAAGAAATGTAGAAGCAAAAAACATACCAAATACTATTGCTACTGCCTTTACTATATATAAACCAGACTTATTGGCAGCTGCTCTATCGTACATACCACTATCTTCATTTTCATCTTTTGCATACATATTTATTTTCATTATGAAATCATTTATGATTGAAGGATGGCTATTAGAATATTTTTCAAATACTTTCATATTGAATTTATCACTTGAACCAGCTACTCTTTTCAAGTAGTTCAATACTTCTATTTCATCTCTTTTCAATTCAGCCACTTCATTTTTCAAAATAATATTCACGTCTTTTTTATTATTTGGATTGGTTTCAAATTCTATAAATCCTTTTAATGCTAAATCCATCATTGTAGCTGAAACTACCTGTGCTGTTGGAAAACTTCTATTAAAATAATATAAAAATGCAGCTTCACCTGGTGTTGATTTTTCATCTGGAATATCCCTAAAATAATCTAACTTTTGACTTGGAACTATTTTTGATGTATTTTGTATTTTACGAATATTTACCGCATTTAAAACAACACATGCAACTGTAAGAATTGCATATATTCCATAAAACATTCTTTTTTGTTGTGCTTCTTCCTCTCTTGCCTTTTCTCTTTCTAAATTAGCTTTATTTGCCCAGTTTGTTTCTTCAGAAATTATATTTTCAAGTTTACTACTATTGATTTCATTTGTAGAAAGTGGAAAAATGTTATTTGGAGTAGCAATTCTAACTTCCAAATAATCACTTGTTCTTAAATTTGTCACTTCAAATTTTACTGTGTCAAGTGATGGCTTCGTTATATTTCCATTTAATGGTCCATGTGCCCATATTCTTAAATCTTCTATATTGCCAACTTGTTTAGGTAATTTAATTGTCCCACTAACAGTATCTGCTGGAATTGAAAAATTATATCCAACAAATTGCCAATATAATTCTGAACAATCATTATATTTTTTTATAATATCTTTTACTGTATAACTTATTTCAAAATTTCTTGTTTCTGTACTTGTTGCTGAAACTCCCCATGCAATTTCAAATAATCCATCACTATTTTTTAATGCATAAAAACAATCTTTTGTAACATGATACATTAAACTATCTATTTGTTGAAATTCTTTTCTAGCACCATTTGTTGTTTCTAAAATTGAAACATTTGTAAATAGTTCTGTATCATATTTAAATGTTTTAAATAAAGTATTAGTGTCACTTATTTTAACTCTCCAATTTTCAGTCACATTCATATCGCCATTTTCTGTCAGCTCTACTGAAAAATCTAAATATTTTAATTCTTGTTCACCGGCAAAACTATTTGGTACAAACAGTAGTATCCAAAAAACAACCAGAACTAAAATAAAAACAACCGATTTTATTTTCTTCATAAGTAATCTCCCCTTTTTATTTTTACTGCAATTCACAGTATATATAAGTTTATAATATATTGTTCTTTGCACATAAAATGCACAAAGTCAATATATTATAAAACATTATGACCTTTATTGCCTTTTGGCTTCTTCTAACTTCATTGAAAGTAATTTACTAATTCCTTTTTCTTCCATTGTAATACCATAAACTGTATCTGCAGCTTCCATTGTTCCTTTTCTATGTGTGATTACTAAAAATTGTGTAGTTGAAACAAATTTTTTTAAATATTCAGCAAATCTATATACATTTACATCATCAAGAGC
>CAKPLX010000099.1 GCA_934167785.1 uncultured Bacilli bacterium | reverse complement strand
TCTTCTATAAAGAAAATTTTATCAAATAGAATATATACAGGTGATATGATACAACATACACAAACAAAGGTTAATTATAAATCAAAGAAGAAAATAACGTTAGATAAAAGTTTGTGGATGGTAGTAGAGAATACACATGAACCATTAGTTAGTAAAGATACATTTGAATACGTTTCTAAACTAATAAAACAAAATACAAAAGATGTACAACCAAAAAATAGAAGAGAGAAAAGGCTATTGGAAGGTAAGTTATTTTGCAAAGAATGTGGCAATAGACTTAGTGTTCTATATAGAAAAAATCATGATTATTGGACTGTTAATTGTAATAGGTATGCAAGAGATCCAATTAGAGAGCAATGCCAATCTCATTTTTTTCCATATAATTATCTAGAAGATCAAATAATGGAACAATTTATTAAAGATATATCAATACAATTAAATAACTTAGATTTCAAAGAACTTAATAAGACGGTGCAACGAGAAGTTGAAAAGCAAACAAGAACTTTAGATAATAACATAAATAAGTTGTTAAGTGAAAAAGAAAGCATTACAAAGAGATTAACATCTTTATATGAAGATAAATATAATGAAGTTATTACTATTGATACTTATAAGGAGTTAGCCAAACCATACGAAGAAAAATTAAAAGAAATAAATTTAAGTATAGATAATAATCAAATGAGAAAATATGAAGTAAAATGTAAATTAAATGAATTACCTGACTATACTAAAAAAATAAAAAAACTATTAGATTTAAATAAGCCAAAAAGAGAATTGGTACATTCATTAATAGATAGAATAGTTATTGATAAGGATAGAGTAATAACAATACAATACAAGTATGGAGTAATACCTGATAATACTTTTACATATAAAAATTTAAATTTAGCTCGAAATCCTTATGGTAGAAAAGGTAAGAATCAATATAGTAAATAAGTAAGATTTAATAAATATTTTGATGCGTAATGTGAAAAATTTGCTGCTTTTATATTATAGTAATAAATAATTTAAACAATTCTAGACTAAAAAATAAAAAAATGATAAAATATATGGCAAGTAATCTTGCCTAGGTATTTTAATACCTGATTTTGTATTTTGTACAAGATAAACTTATTAACAATAACTTTATTGTTTCTGTCTTTACATTTAAGTAAGGAATTATTATTTATTTTGGCAAGATTACTATTCTTATTTTTTGGAGGAAAATATGGAAAGTGAATTAGAAAGCTTAAAAAATAATATTTGGAAAACGAGAAAAGCAAGAATAAATACAGCCGAGAGATTAAATAAATTAGCAGTATTTATAAAAAATTTAAATATATATTATTCATGTGCTATTATTGTAATTAACTTGATTGATATCAGCAATTCCAACTATAATTTCGAAATTTTGCTATTAGCTATGTCAATAGTTTTAACTATATCAATTATATTTCTGGATTCTCAGCAATACCTGGAACGATCAGAAAAAATAAAGAATTGTTATATTGATTTACAAAAAATATATTATGAAATAAATATAAGAAATATAGAAGAAAAGAGAGAACAATACTTTGAAATCTTAAGAAAAAATGAGAATCATAGTGAATATGACTATTACAAAGTTATAATTGGCACAAAAGAAATAACTTTGAGAGAAAAAATAAAATATTATTTTCATAATATTACTTTATTCTTATTTAAAGCATTAATAATATTGCTACCATTAATCCTGATTGCTTATATTCTGATTAAATAATATGAGTAGTTTTGATTTATTAAGTAGTAGTGTTTCTTTTGAAAAATTAGAAAAAATATACTATCTTAGAGTAAGACCAAAGGCAGTAGCAGGATTAGATAAAATAGATAAATATAAATTTGACAAAATTCTGGGAAATGAATTTAAAATAATCGAAAGAAAAGTATTAAGTGGTAAGTATACGTTTACTAGATATAAGAAGATTTTAATTAGTAAAGGAGAAGGAAAGAACCCTAGGGTTATTAACATTCCAACAATCAGGGATAAAATGGTTTTGGCAGTTTTAAATGATTGTTTTAATTATATATATGATAAAAATAATTGTTCAAAATTACCACAGTTAATTATTGACAATATAAAGAATGCCATAGATAGCCAACAGTATAATTATTTTATTAAATATGATATACAGTCTTTTTATGCTTCAATCAATCACGATATTTTAATCAAAAAATTAAAATATAAAATTCGTAGTGCTTCTTTTTTAAACATTATTTTAAATGCTATTGAAAATGATGGAATAGTATTTCCAATAAAGAAAACTACCAAAAGAACAATAAGGGATGTAGGAATTCCAGAAGGTTTAAGCATTTCAAACTCATTAGCAAATATTTATTTAATGGCACTTGATAAAAAAATAAGTGAAATTTCAGGTATAAAATATTATCGCTATGTTGATGACATATTAATTTTATGCAATTTAGAAGAAAAAGAAAAAATAAATTTGCTAGTAAGAAAGGAATTATGTAAAAAACTTAAATTAGAATTAAATAAAAAATGTGATGAGGGATGTATTAATGAAAATGCTTTCGAATATTTGGGTTATCATTTTGAAAAAGATAAATTAAGTGTTAGAAAATCATCAAGGTACAAGTTAGAGAATAGTATTGAAGTTTTGATGGCCAGATATAAATTGTCCGAAAGTCAAAATAAAGAATTATTAGAATGGAAGTTAAACTTGAAAATTTCAGGTTGTATATATAAAAATAAAAAATATGGATGGTTATTTTTTTATTCGCAAATTAATGATAAAAAATTACTTTCTCAACTTGATTGGTTTGTTCTTAAATTACTTAATCGATATAACATTGATGTTATTCCTAAAAAGTTTAAAAAAACATATTATGAAATTAGAAATAATCTTCACAATACAAAATACATAATTAATTTTGATAATTATTCTATAGCGCAAAAAAAGGATATATTAACAAGGGTATATAAGAAAAATATTGAAAATTTTAAGGAAAAACAAATAGATGATTTGTTTGAAAATATTATTTTTAAAGACATTGCTTTATTAGAAGAAGATATTCAACATTTTTCGTAATAAATTAATTAATCTTTGAGAGAGCTAACTTTGTGGTGCAGAAGGCGCCGAAATCGTATACTCCCTAAAAAGTGATGGAACCTTTGCTAATATGGCTTTAGACTACATAG
>CAKPLX010000098.1 GCA_934167785.1 uncultured Bacilli bacterium | reverse complement strand
CTGTTAGGATTTAAAAAATTTAATATGTCGGCTAATCCTTGAATGATTTTTTTTAGTATAAAATTTTCATCAAATGGGTTTAAATAACTTAAAATGTTGTGCAAAAATTCAACAACATCTTTTAATATAAATTTGTCACTTAAAGGATTTAACCAATCAACTATACTTGTTACACCTTTTACGAGCGACGCAAGAAAGTTTCCAACATTTTCAAAGCCTTTTGCAATCCAAGAAAAGACACCACTACTACTAAAGTCAGTGGAAGTATTCCCAGTATTTCCGCTTGAACCTGACTCATTTCCACTTTCTCCACTGCCTGAGCCACTATTCCATTCTCCAGTGGAGTCTTTGGAAAAAAAATTTGACTATTATCATCAGTTTTTACAACATCGAAATTACTACCAACAATTTCAACAGAACTACCATAATTTGAAACTGTCAAATATCTACGATATGGACCTGTTTTAAAATAACTATAAGATGTTTCAGATTTATTATCTAATTTTAACTCCCAAGCATTATTAACGTATTCATAAATACGAATACAATCTCCAGTTCCCCAAAACCAAGAACCATCATTAGAATTTGCTTGCTCAGCAAAAGAAACAAGAAAAACTTTTTCATCTTTATCTTTAAAAACTAAAAAATATGTATTCTCATCTCCAAATTGTTGCATATTATCGGGAATAGTAGATGCAAAACATCTTGAACAACTAATTAATATAAACAATAACACAAATAAAACAGTAAATAATATTTTTCTATTTTTCATAAATAAATCCTTTCCTTTTATTTTTTAAAAAAAGGATTGAACACAAAGTTCAATCCTCGAAGATTTCAGCGAGCCCGCTCTATCTCGCATTATGGGGCAAATACTAAGCAGCGTGTAATATACCTTGAAGGAATGATATACCTTTTCTGATAGCTATAAATCCAATCATAACTGGAATAACTATTGGTAATAATCCTGTTATTTCATCAAGAACACCGTTAAGCATTTCAGCAGTAACAATAGTCTTTAACATAAAACCAATTCTCCTTTCTTAAAAAAACATATTAAAAAACTTATATACAAAGTAGCACAAAGTGACTACTATGAAGAAAATAAGAAATACAGAAATATTTGAAAGATTACTATCGATTGAAGTTAATAACTCAATTTCATTTACTGTATTACTAACAACATTTTCAACTATATTCTCCAAATTTTTCTCCTTTCTTATTTCTAATTTTAAAAGATTGTTATTGTACAACCTTAAAAACAATATAAGTTTTTTATGTTTTCTCAAGCACCGAATGGCTGTTCTTTACCTACGGTCTCCACTCACTTCGTTCGTTCCCACGCTTCGCTTTTATTCACTAAGGAATTATTCTTCTATTTATCTGCTTTTTTTAGTTTTCTAAATCTTCTTGTTTGTGCATTTGCTCATACTTTTCTAATGCTTTTTTTTCTGCATATTTTTCAGTCCAATTAAATGAAAATTTTAAATCTTGCATATACTTGTCTTTTAGAATATGTTTTCTAAAATCAAAGCTTATCATTCTAGTAACATATTCTATAAACAAGAAGTATATCCAAAACACTAATATGTATAAAATTTTACCCATGTTTAACCTCTAAATTAATAATTGAATAGTACTGTATTTACATTACAGTTCCATACCTTACCATTGTGAGTTAAATCAAAATCAATTAATACTTTTGTCAAAGCTTTTGCTTTTTCCATTTCATCTAATACTGATTTTACAACATCACCTTTAAATACAAAGAACGTACAAGGGTTTAAGTTTTCATCTAAAACATTAATAACTAAATATGTTGATACTGTATTATCATTTCCATGCCTTTCTTTTGCTTCAATTTTTAACAATGTAAATTCTTTTTCAATCTTCATCTTTTAAATCCTCCAATAATAATTCATAATTTTTTATTAATCTTTCAATTACTTTTATATCATCTAATGCATTTTTACGTTCTTTCCTGGAACGCATTTTGCTTTTTGAAACTTGTGATAAAAAGAAATTATAGCCTTTTAATGCTGTTACTGTATCACTTAAATCTGCAACTAATTGTTCTTCTGAGAATCTCTCACAAAATTCATATACTTTTTCCATTTTTACCCCCATAAAATATTCTCTATTTTATAGAGAATATTTCTAGCTTCAACAATATTTCGTTTAGCTGTTTCAGTAATATTATTAGCTCCTTCCATTTCTTCAATATCATCGCTAATAAAGCTATTATAACGTTTTAAATCTTCATAATTTTTAGATTCATACAAAATACATATAACATATAATTTTTCTAATTCTTTTCTTGAAAAATTTTTAAACATCTGAAATCTCCTATTTTTTTAGTTGAGCAAGAATATTACTTATAGCTATAATCTGTTTTGTATCAAGATTTACAACTTTTGAAGAGCATTGAAGACTTCTAATTTCATCTTTTAATACATCTAATTCTCTATATAAAACATCTTCTATTATTCCAATTTCTTCTACTGTAAATTCAAGATTAATTTTCTTTTCCATAATGAAATCTCCTTTTAATTTTTTTGTGAGGGTACGAGCAAGGGGGCTGTACCCTCGGTTTATAAATCATAAGCTAGAATTTGTATACACGTTTTACGTGTATCTATATTAATTATACACGTATTACGTGTAAAAGTCAATACACGTAACAAGAATATTTTATAATTATTTCGAGGTGGAAAAAATGCTAAAAATAAGAGATATAAGAGAAGATAGAGACTTAACACAAAAAAAGATGAGTCAAATTTTAAATTGTACACAACAAACATATTCAAGATATGAAACTGGCGAAATAACAATAGATATATATAATTTAATAAAATTAGCAAACTTTTATGAAACTTCAACCGATTATTTATTAGGATTAACAGACGAAATGAAACCATATCCCAGAAAAGAAAGGAGAACAATGTAATGGAAAAATTAAAAAAATTTATAAAATCAATATTTAAACTTGTAATACTAGGAATAGCAATATTAGCATATTTAAAATAAAAAATCATAAAATTTAATATTTGACATATAATAAAAAAAGTGCTATTATAATTATAGTAATTGCAATTATTGAAGTTATGCAATCAAAGATTATGAACTTAAAAAGACTAAGTCGCCGAACTTAGTCTTTTTTGTGTGCTATTCTTCAAATAATATTTTTACAATTAAGTATAATATTATTAGTTTCAATAGCTTTA
>CAKPLX010000097.1 GCA_934167785.1 uncultured Bacilli bacterium | reverse complement strand
TTGTCATTGTAAACGGAAATAAAACAAAGGACTTCTGGGACGGAAAAATCCGCTGCGAACAAAAACCGCTTCGCCTGAAAATTCGCAACATCTGCGGCGACGAAACGGTGTGGGAGGTGCATTAAATGGCGCAAAATGTCACGCTATACACCCTTCTTATTTCTTGTCCCGGCGACGTAAGAGATGAAGTAACTTTGATTGAAGCCGCAGTTAATGAATTCAACGAATTGTATGCTGATCCATTGGGTATAACAATAAAAACTCGACATTGGAGTAAAAGCTCCTATGCACAATCCGGTGGAAAGCCACAAGCTTTGTTGAATGAGCAGTTCATAAATAAATGTGATGCTGCCGTCGCAATCTTTTGGACCAAATTCGGTTCGCCTACGGATAAATATGGTTCCGGCACGGAAGAAGAAATTGAAATTATGCTTCAATCCGGAAAGCAAGTATTTATGTATTTCTCTGATAAACCCATTTCTCCGTCTCAGATGAATGATGAGGGATATAAAAAAATTCAAGCATTTCGTGAAAAATATAAAGATCGCGGCATCTATTTTACATATTCATCGGATGACGAGTTCAAGAAACTGTTTTTCGCACATCTTTCGAGGCACTTCCTATCTGACAATAAGTTGAAAGAGATAACGGCTGACAGGGTTTCTGAATTAAAACTAATGGGCATCGATGAAAATGGCAAGCTAACAGAAGAAGCATCCGTATATCCTTTTAGGTTAAACACCAAAACAACAGTGCATAAATTTCTTGATATGATTCGATCAATGTATCAGGAAATTGCAGGAATAAATGTAGGCAAACGAACTACTATAAACAACTCTTTCTTATCTGGATTTACAAGTCCGGTAGATATAGATGATGAAGAACGAAAATTTATCATAACAGTTGCAGAACAGTTGAAGTTAGGGCTTCCCGATGATTTTTTTGATTTGGGCAACCTCAGTAAGGATTCGCTGACTTTAAATATTATGACCGGACCAAATTTGAAAGGAACTCCAGAAGAAATACAGAAATATAGAAAAATCAAAAAATTGCACGAAACCATATCCAACGCATTGGATTGGGCGCCCGTTGAAAAAGCGTTTTCTAACAAACTCTGCATAAGATTGGCTATTCAAAATTGTGGAAAAGCAATAGATGAGGATGTTGAAATATCTTTTGTAATCCCTAAAAACTCACTATTGACTTTGAATGAGTTTCCCCAATTTAAGAATAGTGAGATGGGATATCTCTTAAACGATTGTGATATGAGCGTTTTGTTTGGAATTAACAGTACATCCGAATATTTGGAATACTCCGAATCCGAAAGAAATCGTGCTGCCAATTACACTCCTCGTCCTTATGGATTACCCGGATATATTCCAAACTATAGCGACGGTTTTATTGAAGAGTTGAATGATGTTTTTTGCTATTCAATTTATTCAAGTGGCGACAACTATATTGCAAAATTGAAGGTGGATTACATAAAACACAATACAACGGTTGCATTCCCGTCAATTCTATTTGTTAAAGACGAAATCATAGAAATACCTTATAAAATTACATCTAAAAATAATCCTGATGTGGTCGAAGGGGTATTAAACGTTCGAAATTCTAATGTTTAAGTTTTGCAATTGAGACAAACGGGCACGAGAGGTTGACTCCCGTGCCCACTTTGTTATTTGTAGATGAGCTCTTTACTTATCACCTCAGTTGCTCTGCTACGGATATTGTTCATCCTCCTCATCCAAAGCATTTGGTCGGTGGATTTGAGTTGTTCAGTCACACCTTCCTTTTCGGCGTATTCTTTTACCAGTCGGAGAAAAAGTCGTTGTGCCTGTTCTTCGGTATCGGCGAGATGGGAACGGAGTTTGCCAGAAGTGAGTAAATTGTAGTACAGCACCTTATGATGTTGTTTCAAATATCGTTTTCGCCTTGATGCCCACACGCCGATATTACCCGTTTCTTTTTCCGCCGGTAATGACAAGTCCGGCAAGAGATAGTCACCAATCTGTGTATAAGTACCGCCGAGTTGTTCAAATAATGTGTCCGTCATAGTAAAAACCTCCTTTGCACCTTATTGTACAAAGGAGGCTATCAAAAGTCGAATGTGCGATTTATGAATTTGCAAATTTTGCCCGTGCCAAAAATTACAGCGAATATTTCCAAGCTTGTGCCAATTTTTACAGCGAACATAACAAATATTCAGCGAAAATTCAGCGCATATTCACTCATTTGTTTTCAATCCTCGTATCACTTGCCAACGGGAGAATTCTTGAAGCGCCCGGATATGCCAATCGGATTTACGGGTAATAGTGCGAAAGTATTTCGAGCAGCAGAATTCTATTAAATAGACTTTAGGAATATGATTCATATTGTTTCTCTTAAACGCTTTAATATGTCCTTTCCTACACCAATCATTTATTGACGTCGTGCCGTAACCGATTACTTTTGATATATCGGTCGTAGTCAGCACATCGGGGTATCGTGCAAAAGTTCCGTGTAATACAGCTTTATATTTTCAAGAGTCTGTTTGGGTACTTCGGCGCTCATTTTGACGGTATAATTCCCCTTGTACCAACCTGCCGGTGCGGAATAGGATTCGGGAAATACTTTTCTCTTTTCAAGATATGTAATAGCATCGGCCTTTTTGATTTTGTAACAGTGAGTTTTCTTGCCCGTGTATTCGCACGGTATCTTGCCGCTGCGAAGCAAATACAAAGCCGTTGATTTGCTGATGTGACAAATTTGATAGAGTTGGTCTTTGGTAATAACATCAGGGATTGAATCCCAGTTGATTGCGGTTTCATCCATAGCAATACACCTCGTAAATATTTTTGTCGGTGCAGGTTTTCCCGTGTATTGCTGTTGTTGATGTGTTTATTCTGTTCTTTCCACAGTTCTTTCCAAAATAGTGCCTGTTCTTTCCAAAAACAACGAAAATGCCGTTATTCGAATTCACCTGTATTTAACGGGATTTCTGCGGCGCAACCGCCCAAAAAGCCTTAAATATCAAGCTTTTCGGCGAATACAAAGCCCCAAAAACAGCCTCCAAAAAAGTAGGTCGGGAGATCCCCGGCGCAAGAGTTCAAATCTCTTCATCTCCGCCAATATGTGAAAAATCCGCTATCCGGCGGATTTTTATTTTTGATATAATTCTCAAAATAAATTTTTTCTTAAATCAAATTATTTAATTTATATTTTTATCATTAAATTCAAGAAAATATCTGTCGAATAAAGTCGAATAA
>CAKPLX010000096.1 GCA_934167785.1 uncultured Bacilli bacterium | reverse complement strand
GATTTAAGACAAAATGAAGAAACATTAGCTAATACTTTAGTTGAATTCAAATTAGTTGATGGAAAATACAAAATGGAGAATGTTGAATTAAAATTAATTGGTTAATGTTCAAAAAAAAATTAGGAGGTTACTAATGAAAATAAATAATTTTACAAAAAATATAATAATAACTTCTATGGCATTTGGAGCTATGGTTCTTAGTGGAACTACTAGCTCTAAAGCTGTTTTACAGTCTAACGGTAATACAGGAGCAACATATAATTTGAGTGATTGGATGATTAATGTTAGGAAGATGGAAGAATTAGGGGGAGCTATGGGACTTAGTGAAACGTTAAATTCTAATTTAACATCTAGTAGTGGGTCTAATAATATTGATGTTCATATGCAGAAAAATACAGAGTATGGTGCTTTGGCTATTTTGTCTGCTTCTAGTTATGGTAACCCCAATAAGGTTAATGATGGAGAGACTACAACAGGAAATGCTACTGGGGTTGTGATGAAATTGAATAGTGAATGGGTTGCAGGAATGCACAGAGATGCATTAACTGGATATGTAAGTAGATATAAAAATACTTATGATCAATCATATGTGGCAAAAAACGGTGATGCTATTGCTGAAACAGCTGGTTGGCATGGAAGTGGATATTCTGTTTGGATGGATGGTACGTGGGCAGGGATAACAGGAATTACCAGAGGTTTGTCAGGAAGTATATTTTCATATTATGCAAAATCTTGTTCACATGCAATATACGGTCATAATGATAAAGCAGATATTAGGCTTCCGTATCATTCTCGTGCAGTAATAGTACAAGGCGAAGATATATAATTTTTCTAAAATAAAAAAAGTAGGAAAGGAAAAATTATATGAAACTAAAAAAAATAAAGAAAAACAAAAAAATGGTTATAATTGCCACAATAGCAATTTTGTTATTAATAGTTATTTCCTTTTCAATAACAAAAAATATAATAAAAAGTAATGAAGAAAAAACAAAAGCAGAAGAACTTTCAAAATTTTATTGGGAAACAAAAATGTTTACAGTAAATGATGATTACACATATACTTTTTTATGTTTGGTAACAGTTCAAGAAGTTGAAGGAATAGAAACAATTAAATACCAAAAAGATGGAAAAGAAATAACTGTTAATGGGAATGGAAAACAAAAAATTGCATTAGATTATAAAGCTATAGAAAATACTGATTATGAATTTAAAATAAAACCAGTAGGAAAATCAGAGAAAACAGAAATATTAAATGCTAAAAGAAAAGTATCTGGAGCGGATACATACAAATTAGTTAATGGAGTATATGTAAATACACCATTTTTAGAAAACTTTAATTCAAAATATACAAGATATTTAACTGCAAAAGATGAAAATACATTAAATCCATCAAATTGGATTTATGATGAAGAACCACAAAATTGGTATGATTATAATAATCAAAAATGGGCAAATGTATATGTTGAAGCAGAAGGAGTAGAAGCATATTATGTTTGGGTTCCAAGATATGTATATAAATTAGACCAAAGTACACAAAGGTCTGATGTTAAATTTGTTGATGTTTATAATAATTATACAGATGCTCAAACAGGAGAAATTACAAAATATAAAGAATTAGTAGAACAAGGCTATCAATTACCAGAAGCATTTGAATTTGGTGATGGAAATCCAGATAATGGATTATTGATGACATCAATTTCAGGTTATTGGATTTCAAAATACCAATTAAGTGAACTAACACAATTTAATATAAATTATAATATGACAGCAAACAAATCAAGTATAGTATTAAATAATTATACAAATAATGTATCAGACAAAGCTAGTAGTTATACATTTTCTATAAATGGAAAAATTGTTAATACTTCTATAACTTTAGAAGAATATACATTTACAAATCTTACAGAAAATGAAAGTTATATTGTAAATTTAACAGCTTTAGATGCAAATGGTGCAATAGTTGGAAGTATGACAAAAACACTGGAACCAACAGAGGTTAATCCACCAAAATTAGATGGATTTGACCCAGATACAACTTTTTATGTTTATTATGATGAAGATGGTACAGAACATAATGAAATACCAATAAGCAAAGAAGCACCACAAAGTTGGTATAATTATACTTATTCTAATTGGGCAAATATTGTAACAAGAAATGATGGATTGGAAACATATTATGTATGGATACCAAGATATCAATATAAATTAAATCAAACAAGTCAAAGGTCTGATGTTAAATTTATCTTAGGAACAAGTAATACAACTGAAACAGGTTACCAAATTCCAGAAGCTTTTTGGTGGGACAAAAATGATGATGGCAAAGAAGATGATGGAGAGCAATTAACTGGTTATTGGATTACAAAATATCAATTAAGTAGAGAAGAAAAAGAGGCAAGAATAACTGCTGAATTAGCACCAAGTAGTGATTGTATATATGTTAAAGATATTACGGGGACATTAATTACAGATGCTAAAACAAATTCTACAAACATAAAATATGAATATTATTTAAATGGTGAATTAAAACATGAGGGAACATCAGATAAAGAAAATTACACATTTGGCGGTTTAAATTTAAATACAACATATACTGTTAATATAATTGCAAGAAATGCAAGTACAAATGCATATATTGGAGCAATAACTAAAAAAGTTACAACAAAAGTTGCAAATGAACCAGATTTAACATCATTTATGAGTAACGAAGGCTTGAAAAACAGAACTTATTATGTTGTGTATGAAGGTGAAAATATAAAGGAATTCATACCAATAACAGAAGTAAAACCAGATAATTGGTATGATTATAGTCAATCAAAGTGGGCTAATATAGTTGTAACAGATGGAAATATAAATGGAAGTAACATTGAAAATGCTACATCTACAAGCTATTTTGTTTGGGTTCCTCGTTATCAATATAAAATTTTATCACAGGTAAATGATTGGGAAAATAGAAGTACAGATAATGCAAGGACAGATGTTAAATTCTTAAGTGGTACAGATAATAATACAGATCCTGGTTACCAAATTCCAGAAGCCTTTTGGTGGGATAAAAATGATAATGGCAAAGAAGATGATGGAGAACAATTAACTGGTTATTGGATGAGTAAATATCAATTAAGTAACTAAAAGTACAAATATGTAATTGAATGCACAAAAATGTGTAAAACAGTAATTTTATGCAGTCGAATGAACAAAATATAAAAAATTCTAGGAAATTCCTAGAATTTTTTTTGCTCTTTTTACATCATCATCATTTGCGACTCTTACATCATCTAA
>CAKPLX010000095.1 GCA_934167785.1 uncultured Bacilli bacterium | reverse complement strand
AAGTCTAATTTTTCTAATAAATGGATATTTTCTCCCTTCATTTGTCCATCTCTTACAAGATAGAACGCTGCTGAAAGTCCTGCTAGACCAGTTCCAATAATATAAGCAGACTTTTTATCTACATCAATTGGCTTCTCTGGACGAGCAAAAGCCTCATATGTTCCAGCACCATAATACATATTTATCCCTCCTTTATAATTAACATAGTTCATTATAATCACTTTTATTATTTTCTACAATCTACAAATTTTTATACTTGTTAGAAATCAAATTGATTCTCATATTTAGAGGAATATCAAATAAATTATTATTTTTATTTGTTATTCAACACCTATGTTAAAGTGTACGAATAAAATTTTTTAAATTTATAGAAAAATACTTATAAGTACTTTCTTTAAAAAAACCATTAACAAAAATTACTTTGTTAACAGTTTGAATATATTTCTTTATGGGATAAGAAGATAATTATTTTAATGTTTTCTATGAATTCTAGAATTAATTTTCGTTAATACTTTTTTATACTCATCCTGATATTGCCTAGGAATAGATTGTTCTATTTCTAAACTATTATCTCCATCTCCTATAAGCATTAATAATAATAAATCAAAATTTCTAATACTAGGCTCTTGGGATAAAATATCTTCTAATCGATCATACTTATAAATAGCTGATTTCTTTTTTTCTTCATTATGCATATCTTGATAGTACTTTATTTTTAAATTTAAAATCATTTTTTTTATAGGTTTGGTCTAATATATCATTTAGTGTTTTTATTTTATCTTGACTATTTATTTTATTTTTTATTTTATTTTGTTTCTCTTCTTCTTCCCTCATTTTACTAGATGTGATTTTGATTATTTTTCTCTTCTTTTTAGAAATCTTTTTATTATGATTTTGGATTCTAGGTAATAAATAATTATCTTTTTTGACTGGTGAAGATGTTGTTTCTTTACTTTCTTCTAGATAATTTTTTGGAGCTTCTTCTATAACTTCTAATTCACTAAACCATCCAATTAAAGTATCCCATTTTCCTAAATTATAAAACTTATTTTTTCTTTCCATTTGCTCTAGCAGCTGTTTTTTTAATTGATCATCAAAAATTGTACTTTGTTTTAGTATTTCCTTTGGAAATTTTTGATTATTGGTGTAAGCTTCTGTATTGGATAAATTCAAATTTTCTTCTCTATTTTTTATTATTTTTTCATTTTTTGTAGGAATCGTCATTACTTGTCTTTGAAGTGTATCATCATCCGGAAATCTTTGAGCAAGTTCTTTTGCTTCTTCATATTGACCGTTTTCTATATAAATCGTCATCAATTGACTTTGAATCATCTCGTTATTGGGAAATTTTTTAGCAACTTCTATTGCACTTTTGTATTCTCCATTTTTGATATAAATGGTCATTAATTGGCTTTGAATCGGAATGTTATTTGAGAACTTTTCAGCAATTTCTATGGCCTGTTTATATTTTTTATTTCTAATATAAATGGTCATTAGTTGACCTTGAATTGAAGGATTATTTGGATAATTTTTGGCAAACTCTACAGCTTTTGTGATTTCACCTTTATAAATCCAAATTGTCATTAATTGTCCCTGAATTATTTCATTATCTAGATAATTTTCAGCAATTGCTACGGCTTTTTCATATTCCCCTTTTTTCATTAAAATCTTTATTAACTGACTTTGAATCGGAATACTATCTGAAAATCTTTCAACAATTGCTATAGCTTTTTCATCTTCTCCTTGTTTCATATAAATTGTCATCAATTGACTTTGAATTTAGGGAGTATCGGGATAAGTTTTAGCAATTGCTATTGCATCCTC
The DNA here is from genome assembly GCA_934167785.1 of uncultured Bacilli bacterium. The sequence goes on along the minus strand of CAKPLX010000095.1, from coordinate 1,595 downwards.
ATATGCTTTTTGTTTCATATAAATTGCCATTAGTTGACTTTGAATTGAGGAAGCATTGGGAAATTTTTTAGCAATTGCCATTGCCTCATCATATGCTTCTTGTTTTATATAAATTGTCATTAATTGACTTTGAATTATCTCATTATTTGGATAATTTTTGATGATTACAAACGCTTCGTCATATCTTTCCTCAGATATGAGACTTCTGATTAATTTGCTATCACTTTTGATTTTTTGCCATCTGTATAGAGTTGAACAACTTATGTTGAATCGCTCTGATACTTCTTTTATAGATTTCTCTTTTAATAAATTTAATATAGAATTTCTCACTTCTTGGTCATACATATAAAAGCTCCTCTCGTAGAGATTTGTTATAATTTAATTTGGTATAATAAGTCAATAAAAAAAGCTTCTTATGATGAAGAGAAAAAATGAATTTTTTTAAAATTTTAACATATAGCTGGTTATATTTACTAGCCCATAGAAAGCAAAGTAAAAAAATAATATTTTATAACTTAAATAAATACCAAATGAAAATGGTTATCATGAATGGTGTTACAAAAAAGTTTATCAATTTGACATCTTCCTGTTTTTTTAAAATCTTATAAATAATGACATTGATTATTATATCTAATGCTATAGAAGTACCTATTCCTAACCCTAATATTAAGGTTTTTTCTGCATTTGTCTTAGGAGGAAAATAGCCATCTATATATGTTGCGGTTGCTGATATTCTTGATAGAGCAATAATGTAAAGCTTTATCATGGTTAAAATGATATTTTCTACTATCTTTATTCTTATTATCTTTTTCTTCATATTTGCTCCTCTTGCAAATTATCATCATTTATATGATCTTCTATATCTTGGGTAGATGTAAATACAAATGATTTGATGCCTAATTGATTAGCCTTGTCTACATTCATTTTTTTATCGTCAAAAAAGATTGTTTCTTCTTTTTTTAAATGGTATTTTTTTAAGAGTAATTTATAAATATTCTCATCTGGTTTTATCAAGTGTTCTTGGTAGGAAAAAATGCCACCATCAAAAATTTTATCTATATTAATCAGATGATTGATATAATGATAACTATCTTCAGTAATATTAGTTAATAAATATAAATGATATCTTCTTTCTTTTAATTTTTTAATATATTCAAAGTTGTTTTTTATTAAAGGATAAGAGTAAATTAAGTTTTCTCTTTTTAAGATATATTCTATATCCAAATATTCTGGTTCATTTTTTAGACGTTGAATATGTTCTCGAACAGAAATTTCTCCTAATAAAGCCTTTTTAAAATCTTTGCCATAAGCAAGTTTATAAATATTATTACAATTTTTATTTAGTAACCTCTCAATATTGGTCTTGCTATCATCAAAGAAAACACCACCAACATCTAATATAATATTCTTAATCATATACTCCTCCTATAATTTTTTAAATATATTTCTTAATTTCTTTAATAAACTCAAAGTAAAAATAATAGAAAAATTATTAAGAAAGGGATAATACTTAATAAGTATTCAGACTGTTGACAAATAAATTTTGTTAATAGTCTTTTTATTTTATAAAAAATGTTATATAATGAATACGTAAG
>CAKPLX010000094.1 GCA_934167785.1 uncultured Bacilli bacterium | reverse complement strand
GTCAATACAAAAGATTACAGCAATTATTATAATAATGATAATGTGCAACTTTATTATGAGTACAAAAGCATGGGCAGTTGAGAAATGGATGTCACTTGAGGAGTACGAAAAACTTACTGTTGGAAGTATGGATATAAAACAAGAGGTATCTGCTACAAGCCAAGCTGTGAAAAATTTGGCTAATAAATGGAACATAACCCCTGAACAGGCACTGGAAGTAATAAAAAATCATGCAACAGAAGCGAATACGTTAGGAATAATGGAAGAAATGGCAGATACAGGAACTACATATTCCGTGTATAATATAAAACTTCAACCAACAGAAGAAGAAATAAAAAAGTATAATATACCAGTGGATGACGATGGATATGCGAGTGCAGATACGTCTTATTGGGGAGAAACTTCCGATTTAGAGGGAGCAGAAGGTGATAAAGCAGGTGGATTATTGATAGACCCAATCGCATCACTTCTACAAGGAATTGGAGACGGTGTAAATAGACTAATTCAGATAATGTTAATAGGAGATAATTCACCAATACATTATGACAGAGGCTTTTTTGATTCCCCAACAACAATAACAGATGTAGTTAGTACTAATAAGGTAGAAGATGGAGATGAATCAAATCTTCCTACAGAGAAAATTGTAAAAGATTATATTGATGGACCTCTAGGAGGTTATACAATTGCTGATATAAAATTAACTCCTGCAGAAATTTTTGCTGGAAATGTATCGGCTCTTGATGCAAACTTTTTTAAAACAGAGAATGACCATAAACAAGAATTGGGTGGAAGTAGCAAATCAATAGTTGAGAAACTAAGAGGAACAGTTTCAACATGGTATGTGGCTTTGAGAAATATAGCTATAGTAGGACTTTTATCAGCATTGCTATATATTGGAATTAGAATTGTTATAAGTTCGAGTGCAGGAGATAAAGCAAAGTATAAACAATTTTTTGTGGACTGGGTAGTAGCTTTGTGTTTGATATTTTTTATGCACTATATAATGGCTTTTACAATGACTATGAGTGAAACTGTGACAGACGTTTTGGCTGGAAATACAACTAGTCAGGGAAGAATACAACAAGTAATAATAGAACTTACAGATAAAACGGGAAACAATACTTTCACAGAAACAAATGGTGTAGCAATAAAATTTAAAAGTAATTTTACGGGACTTGCAAGAATAAAAGCGGATTATGATAGTATATCTCTAAAAATTGGATATACAATATTATATATTACCTTAACTGGATATACGATATATTTTTCGATTGTATATTTGAAAAGATTACTAATGCTTGCTTTCTTTACAATAATAGCACCAATGGTTGCCCTGACATATCCACTTGATAAAATCAAAGATGGTAAGGCGCAGGCATTTAACTATTGGTTTAAAGAGTATATGTTTTACGCTTTATTACAACCATTACATATGTTATTATATACAGTATTTGTATCCTCAGCATTATCTATTGCAGCAAACAACTTATTATATGCAATAGTTGCACTTGCATTTATAGTACCAGCAGAGAAGATTGTAAAGCAAATGTTTGGTATCAAAGGAAATACAGAAGACAAGCTTGGAGGATTTGCAGGAGGAGCTCTTGCTTCACAAGCGTTTAATATGATTAAGAAAGGACCACCACCAAAGAAAGGTGGAGATGGACCTAAAGGAGAGAAGGGCGTAAGATTTTCAAATCCAAATAAAGCAAATGCTATGGACACATTAGCTGATGATGCAATGGGATTAGACGCAACAGGAAATACAGTTCAAACAGCGACTGCGGCTGGAGCAGGAGCTGCGGCTGGTGCAGGAATTGGATTTGCAGCTGGGGCTGCTGCTGCACAAAATGAAAAACCAGCATCGGAAATGACTGCGGATGAAATAGCAGCAATGCAGGAACAAAATGGCCAGATAGAGGCGCCACAAGGAACTCCAGTGGCAGATATGAATTCAGACCAGATAGCAGCAGCACAAGAACAAAATGGACAACTTGAAGCTGGCCAGACAGCAACAGAAGCTGGACAACAACAAGATAGTGATACTGATAATGCTAATGGCAATACAGACAAGGATAAATTTAAAGCTGTTAGAGATGAAAAATGGGAAAACTTCAAAACGGCTACAAATGTTAGATGGCAAAAAGCTGGCGGATTAAAAGGCATTGCAACAAACGTTGGAAAAACTGGTGCGAAGCTTGCAGTAAGAGGTGCTACTATGGCTGGAATGGGAATGATTGGATTAGGACTAGGAGCTGTTGGCGGAGACATGGGAGATATGTTTAAAGGAATGGCAGCGGGAATGACTGCTGGATATGCGGCAGGAGGCAGATTAAGTAGTGCTGTTGGAAATATTAGTAGCAATGTTGAGAATACAGCATTAGGAAGCTTTATAAGTGACACAGTAAATGGATTCGGACCTGAAAAACAAAGAAATGATTATATAAAATCATATATGTCAAGTAAAGAAAATAGAAATAGACTTATTGAAAAGAATCCTACTATGAATAAATCAGAACTGGATGCAGAATTAAGACAAAGAGCTGAATTATCTTATGACTCGGGTGTTACAGATGCTAAAAAGCTAGATAGGGCTGTTAAGTTGAAAAAGAAACTTGATACACAGAACCCTAATGGAGCAGGAAACGCTGAAAATCATGGCTCTAACTATGACAAGACTGTAGCAACTATGCAATTAGCAGAAAAATATAGTGATTCAACCTTTGAATCTGACGATAAGATTTCTAAAGCTCAAAATCGTTTAGCTAATAAGCTTGAGAGAAACATGACTGAAAGAACAAATGGACCAATTAATGCTGAAACGGCTAGACAAATGAAGTCTAAAGCTAATGCAGAAGCAGCAGAGACTATGAATAATATAGATTATTTAAAAAATGGATAATCTTATAAAAGCAATCAATCTAATAAATTGGTTGCTTTAATTTTTATATAGAGGTATAAATGATGGAGTAAAGACTGAGAATTTTTAGATTTATTCTTAACTAAAATATAAAAATGCATTAAAGTAATGACACAACTGTAATTTTGATATATAATAAGGTTATGAATCGGCACTTTAGACTATGGTGTATAGTTCTTATGCCAATAAGGGAAAAAGGAGAAGATTTCTATGGAAGAAAATAAAACACCAAACAAATCTGAAAAAGATATTATCAAACAAAATATGTTAACCTTATATAAAGAACATCAAGAAGGAGAAAAAAATCCTGTTGATGGAATTTCGTATTATAAACAAATTGTATTGCAAAGTGATAAAAGTCCTATAATGTATGGGGTGCAAGATGTATATCAAGTAAACATAAAAGAACCTGAAAAGTTTTATGGTAATAGAATTTTGTTATATCAAGATGGAATGCCAATTGCAATGATAGATGAAAATTCAAATATAAAATTTTCTAACGAATACTTAGAGCAAATGAAGTCTTTGAACCCTTCAATATATGCACTTTTGCATTCTATGAATGGTAAGCATTATGAATTGCCACAAATACAAGAGGTAAGTGAAAAACTCCCAAATATAAACTCAAAACAAGAAGTTGAAGATTTT
>CAKPLX010000093.1 GCA_934167785.1 uncultured Bacilli bacterium | reverse complement strand
GCTGAGTTTGGTTTCTTTGGAGTCATTGTTCCAACACGTACACAAACACCTCTTTTTTGAGGAGAGTTTTGATTTACTGTTTTATTATTTACTGTATCTAATCTTGTTAGTAATGCAGGTGATTTACTTTTTCTTCTTTTTTGTCCTTTTCCTCTTAGTCTTTGGTTAATTGTTGCCATATATTTCCGCCTCCCTTCTTTACACATATCCAGGTGTATCATATTTTCTTTAAAAGATAAGTCTTGTCCTAAGACAACACTTAAATTTCACAAGCATGATTAATATATCACTAATTTTTATATTCGTCAACTAGTTGTTTTTATTTTTTGAAAGAAAAATATGAACACTGAATATGATTTTGATTTTTTATTAGTATTGTTGACTAATTTTAACTATCACAATTTATTCTCTTTATTTTTAGAAATTTAACAAATTATTTTTTTGGTTGTAAGGTTAAAACTAACTGTTTTGAATCTTTATTTCTTCTATGAATATAAAATTTCTTATTTTTTCTTATCTCTTCAAGAAGATTTATAGTAAATTTTGTTTTATTTTTACTTTCTTCGACAACTTTCAAAAATTGATCTCCCTTTTTATAGTTTCCCTGAGAATAAAATTTTCTTGCATATATTAAACGGATGATTTCTATTTCCTCATCCTGCATATTTAGTTCATGACATGCAGTTTCAACATCTAAACCAGTTTCCAATATGTAAGAAGTAATCTTGTCAAAATTTTCAATTCCATAATAATTTTGAATATCGTTCTCAAAATCTTTTAAATCCATTCTAAAATAGGATTTATAATCCTCATAATTTAATGTCCCATTTAATAAAGAAATTAGTCCACTAAACTCAAAAAAACGTCCTTCTTGATTACTCAATTCTGTTGCTACGATAAGGTAATCTATCGCTTTAGCTTTTTGCCAATTTCGCATATAAGCTAATCCTAATTTTACATATGCAAACGATCTTGGTCGTTCAAATGTTTTGTATTTTTTTATTTGTAATAATTGTAAATAATTTTCTATACAGCTATTATAATTTCCTTCTTTATAGGCTAAGTTTCCATTATTTATTAAAGTTCTAGCATCAATATAATCTTCAGTTGGATTAATATATCTTAGTACGATTTGTTTTTTGTCATCTGGTCCAATATCAAATGCATCGATATCAGAATATTTACTAGCAATATCATAAATATTTTTTCTTCTTACTTCATCCATATGTTTTAACAATATTATTCCCTTGTTTTCTAATAATAATGCATGTTTACTATCTATAAATTGTTGATCACTCTCATACATTTTTTTTGTTATCAAATCCTTGTTTTCTGTTTTTCGAGATATTTTTGTCTTTGGAATTTGAATTAATTTTTCTTCAGGTGTTACTTTTTTAGGAAAAGTTATTGGTATTTTTTTGACAGCAGAATCTTGATCAGAACATTTTACATCAGAATTATTTTTCTTTTGCTTGAAAAATGCTTCAGTATCGTTTAACACTTGTAATAAATTATCAAATAATGCACTGATTGAATGAAATTTATTTGATTTTGAGATAATATCTAAATATATTCTTGCTTCTTCAAAACTACTTTGGTTTAACGCTATATAAAACGCTTGAATATAATTGGAAATATCAAATTTAAAATTTTCTCTACTTATATAAGTTAATGTGACTAATGGTTTAGTAAATGCTTTATCTTTCTCAATTAGGCTTATTTTAATTAAATCAGCAATTAAAAATTCATATTCTTGTTGATTTATTGTTACTAGATATTTTTTTAGTGAATCAAGAGCGTTTTCTAAATCAAATTTCAATAAAAAATCAGTTATATTTGAAAATGATACATCATCATTTGAATGTTCAATTAATTTTGTATTTAATATTTTTGGTTGTTTTTTATCAATTTTTTTCGATAAGTCACAAATATATGATAGTAATATATTTATTACATTTTCTTTCTCACTATAATTTGTAGTTAAACTAAGGGCTAAATCATAATTATGTCCGTCTATCGCTTTAAATAGATTCTTTGTCTGAAAAATTGTCTTTTGAGGAATTTCTTTTGTATTTTGTAAGTCAACTATTTGATTCGCTAATTTTAATGTATAACTATCAAGTACCCCTAAATGATATTTTGTTTGTTTCGCCTTTAAATAAAATACAATTTCCTTATATTTTTCATTTTTAGCGAATTCTATTAAAGTAGCTTGACTTTTTCTTTCCTCTTCTATAACCTGAATTAATAGTATTTTATTCACCATATCTGGAAGTGTCGTCATTCCCTGTTGCATAGTTAAACTATTTAATTTTTTCAAAGCATGAGGAAAACTTTTGTGAAATGCTTCATATCTCATTCGATTTTGTTGAATGGTATTTTTGTACCTTTTATCATTGACATCTACGTAAATATCTTCTATTTTTAAGTTTTTCATATATTCTTTGTATTTTTTAGGAATATCTGTAATCATATTTAGTAGATATAAATGGAAATTGCTGTCCGCTTTATAATATAAATTTTTTGTATAAAAGAGTGAATCAAAATATTTAAAAGATGATTCATAATCTTTTATATATATGCTTCTTAAAAATAATTGAAAGCAGATTCCAAGATGTCTTGGGTTTAATTCGTAACATTTTTTAAAACATTCTGTTGCCTTTTGATATTCTTTTCTTTTAATTAAAGTTTTTCCATAAAAAAATAAAGCATCTACAGATTGAAAAGCATAGTAACCTCTTTTTATTCTTGTTAGCTGTTTTTGAGTGATTAATTTCTTTAAATCTTGTGAATTAAATCCATAACTATTTAGATTTTTTGTTGTTAAAGAATCCCCTCTTATCAACCCTTCATATAATTTATTTAAATTCTCTTCATTTATCATTTTTGGTACCTCTTTCTTAAGTCTTAATTATTATTTTTTGTTGATTGGAATAAATTCAATTTTTGTGGTAACTATTCTATATGTATAAATATAAAAAATACTGTTTTTACTAAATATTTTTGATTACCCTATTTTTTATTATGATCTCTTTGATGAAAAATGTTAATAATAGTAAAATATTTTAAGTTTTTTTGAATCAACTTATCTATTTTTTTTTAAGTAATTTAACACCTTTATTGATTTAGGTGCTATTTTTTTCTTTTCACTTTCTAGTTTTTTATGATTGTTTTCAATACAAAGTATCATAGCTTTATCCAAATCTTTCTTAGCCAATTCTCTTTCTTCTTTGATTCCGGGATAATTTTTAAAGGGTTCAATTTTATCTGCAACAAAAACAATTTTATCTAGATTACTCATGGGGATATCGCCTACGGTATGAGAAAAAATAGCGTGAGTGATTTCATCATCTAGGTGATATTTTTCTTTGGCGTAGACTGCTCCTACTATAGCATGATTTATTCTAGGATTTTCTTCCTTATCTATGGTTTGATGGTTTCTTTTCATGATTGCTTCATTTTGCTCTTTGGTGAATTCTTTGGCAATATCATGAGTGATTCCTGCTAGATAGGCTTTTTCTTCATCCACTTTATAAATACGGGCTAATTCTTTGGCTGTCTCTCCTACTCTTAGGCTATGTTCATAGCGGTAATCTGATAGTAGTTCTTTTAAATCTTTCTTTATTCTTTCTGTTAATTCATTCATATAAAATCCTTTCTATTCTTTAACAAAATACTTAATAATTTGACTTGTACCTACTTTTTTTTCTAATG
>CAKPLX010000092.1 GCA_934167785.1 uncultured Bacilli bacterium | reverse complement strand
GAGGGCTTAACCACAAAAAAGTTAAGTAAAAATCGGAAAAAAATTCTAAAACTAATATTTCATCTATGTATTTTTGAATGTGCTAGATATTTTATGAATAAAAATAAAAAAAGTGCAAAAAATATTAAAAACTACTTGCAAAAAAATAATTTATATAGTATAATGCAAAAGTAGTTAAAAGAGTTATCAATTTTCTGGTAATGATGACACTTAGGGTAATACCTGTTCCCATTCCGAACACAGAAGTCAAGCCTAAATGTGCCGAAAATACTTGCGGGTTACCCTGCTGGGAAGATAGGTTGTTGCCAGATTTAATATAAATTCCTCTTTAGCTCAGTTGGTAGAGCGCTCGGCTGTTAACCGATAGGTCGTTGGTTCGAGTCCAACAAGAGGAGCCAATGAAAAAGATTTGTAAATTTAATTTACAAATCTTTTTTTATGATTAAAAATAATTTAATTGAAAAGAACCGATAAGTTATTATCGGTTCAATTGGCTTTACAAAGCTGTTAGGCCTGCATCTTTAGATATTTGTTTTTAGTAGCTTGACCACCACGAATATGGCGTTCAGCCTTATTTTTATCAAGTCTCATTCGTGAAATTGGATTAGGTTTAACAATTGCAACGTAATTATAAACTGTACTTTTAGAAACACAAAAAACTTTAGCTGTTTTCCGTACTGTTGTATCATGTGTATTGAAGTAATCAACAACTTCATTCACAAAATTAATATCGCGCATAATTCCCTCCAAGCTAAAACAAATTTTATAAAAACGATACAATAATATAATATTACAGAAATAAAAAAAAACAAAAAAAAATTATGAAAAGCCAATAAAATTATATATAAAACATTGTTTTTTTATAAAAAAGAATATATAATAAAGTATAATAAATAATAAAGGAGATAAAATTGAATAATAAACCAATAGGTATTTTCGACTCAGGAATTGGAGGAGTAACAGTATTAAAGGAAATAATAAAAGTTTTACCAAATGAAGACATATATTATTTTAGTGATTCCAAAAACAATCCATATGGAGATAAAAAAGATGATGAAATATTAGAAATTTGTAATAACATAGTAGAAAGATTATTAAAAGAAAATTGTAAGGCAATAGTAATTGCATGCAATACAGCAAGTGCTAAAGCAGCTAACAAATTAAGAGAACAATACGCAAATATACCAATAATAGCAATAGAACCTGCTTATAAAATGGTTTATGACTTTGCATATGATAAAAAAACACTAGTAATGGCAACAAAAGGAACAATAGAGAGCGAAAAGTTTCATAAATTGTATAATAAGTATAATAATCATAATACTGAGTTATTAGAATGTGTTGGATTGGCAGATATAATAGAAGAAGAAAATGAGAAAAAAATAAAAGAATATTTAAAAGAAAATCTCTCAAAATATAAGGGTGATGTTAAAAATGTAGTTTTAGGATGTACACATTATCCTTTAATAGAAAAAGAAATAAAAGAAGTGTTAGGAGATGTAGAATTCTTTAATGGTGCAGCTAGTTTATCAAAGCATTTAAAAGATATTCTAATAGAGAATAATTTAATTAATGATAAAATAGAAAAGGGAAATATAGAATTTGTAGATTCAAGTAATTTAATACAAAAAAAAGATAGATTTTATAAATATTTGAAACAGAAATAAGGAGGGACTTGATATGCAAAAATATACTGGAGATATAGAAACTAATAAAGAATTATTAAAAAATTATATTAATAAAGTAATAGGTAATAGCGAAAATGAAAAAAAATAGTAGAAAGAATAAATAGTATATTAATTTATGAAAAACAAATGAATAAAAATAAAAAATTATTCACTGAAAAAACACTATATATTAACAGACCTATAAAATTTGGTGAATATATTATATATATAAATACTATAACTGAAAACAATTCTATGTTTCCATATATATTAGTATATCCAAAAGCGTTAAAAGAAAATTCTGAGCTTGTGGTTGACACATTGAATACTAGAAGTGGACATAATACTGAAGATAGATTTGATGTATTATTAAGAGGACTTGATGAAGTTGGTTTAGTTATAAAATGTAAAATAAATGTACCAATGGCATATGTATTTGTACCAAGAAGAGAATTTTCTACAGAACCTTATTATCAACAATTATCAAGAGAATGTTTTATTTCTGATAATATAAAATATAATAGATGTGATTTATTGGTAAAAGCAAGTATAATAAATGCACAAAATAAAATACAAAATATTTCAGGAAAAAATATTTCAGACAAAATTGTATTAGAAGGATATTCTACATCTGGTGTATTTGCACAGAGATTTGCATTATTACATCCAGAGATGATTAGTAAAGCTATAATAGGTGGAGCTATAGGCTCTATTCCAATACCAACTCAAGATTTTAATTACCCAATAGGAATAAAAGATTTTAAGCAAATTTTTGGAGAAGATTTTAATGAAGAGGCATATAAAAATATACAGTTTGCATATTATGCAGGAGAATTGGAAGAAAAAACAAAATCAACAAGAAAAGATGAAAATGGAAATCAATTACCAATGCATGATATGTCATATTTAAAAAAATCAATTCCAGAAGATATAGCAAAAGAATATAGAGAAGTATTTAGAATAAACTTAAATGATAGGTTTAGAAATGTAATTGATTGGTATAAAAAAAATGACTATAAAATAATTAGCAAAATATATAAAGAAGCTAATCATACAGATTTAAGAAGTTCTAAATATAAATATATAAAAAATCGTTTTGAGGATTTAATGTCATTTTATACAGACGGAATAAATGGAAATGGATTTAAAGCAGATAAATCAAGTTCAGAGAAAATAGAAATATTTAATAATAAAAAAGCAGGATATGAAGATTGTATAAATGATAAAAATCTGAGAATTTCAATAGAACAAGAAGCTAATAAAAAGATAAAACAAAATATAATAGAAAACAATAATATCTTAGAACAAAATGAACAACAAAAGTAGGAGAGAAAAATGCTTGAAACAAAATATCAAATAGCAATTACAGAAACATTATATTATTTAAATGGCATAAAACAGGAAGATATAGATAAAATACCAAGAAAATTTATGACTTTTTTAAAAGAAAATGCAAGTAAAAATTATAAGTGTAAATTTGACTATACAAAACCTTTAAAAGATATGGAGATAACCAATGAAGCTAGAGGATTAATTGCAGTTATTTGTTTAAATTATTGGTGTGATACGGAAAGTCAAAAAAATAGTTTTATAAAATATTTAAAGGAAAATGAAATAAAATATCAAGAAGATTTAAAAAAAATATATGATATATCAAATATTTTTAATAAAAATCTAAAAAATAAAAAATTATAACAAAGATGTTATAATTTTTTTGTACTTTTGAGAAAAAATGTTCGCTAAACTATTGACAAAACAAAATAAAAAATATATAATCAGACCGAACAAAGATTTTATTTATTTTTTAGGAGGTCTGATTATGATAACAACATTACACATAAAGAATATAGGAATAATAGATGATTTAAGCATAGATTTAAATAATGGATTAAATGTATTAACAGGAGAAACTGGAGCAGGAAAAACATTAATAATAGATTCCTTAGGAATAATATCAGGAGGAAGATTTTCTAAAGAAATGATAAGAAAAGGTGAAACAAATTCATTTGTAGAAATTTGTATGTATGAACCAGAAAATGAAAATTCAATAGATGGAAATATAATTGTTTCAAGAGA
>CAKPLX010000091.1 GCA_934167785.1 uncultured Bacilli bacterium | reverse complement strand
CCTTTTTTATTTATGATAACAAAAAAATGTAGACTGTGTCTTTTTTAGACTGTCTACATTTATTTTATCACTTCAAAGATGTGCTTTTTTATTTTTCTTGAAAACTCTTACAAATTGTTTCATCTTTATCTGTACAGTCACATCCCTTGCAAGTACAACTAATATCTAATTCTTTTAAGTTGCAACAATTGCAATCATTATGCTTACAGTTGGAAACATTACATTTTACTTTTGTCTCTTTCAAATTCTTCACTCCTCCTTTATTAGGATAACGATATATCAGTATTTTATACAAAAAATATTTTTAAAATAAAAAAGGTTTTATCAAAATTACCTAGAATAATATAAGTAGAGGAGGTAAAAAATGAAAAAGAATTTAAAATGGGTTTTGTTTGGATTAATATTACTGATTTCTATTTTAATTATAGGAATAAAGATTTCAACATTAAATCATAGCAATCAAAAAGAAATAGAGGAAGATGTCATTTTTAAAGAAGAAGACAGCAAAAAAGAAATTGTGGAGCCAGAAAAAGAATCCAATAAAGTATTTGTAGATATCAAAGGAGCTATAGTTAATCCTGGTGTATATGAGATAGAAGAGAATAAAAAAGTTATGGATGTTATTTCCCTAGCAGGTGGCTTTCTCGAAGAGGCTAATACAACCACCATCAATTTAGCTAAAAAAGTAAAAAATGAAATGGTTATCATTGTCTATACCAATGAAGAAATCAAAAAACTAGAGCAATCCGCTCAAACAGTAAAAAAGGTAGATAACACTTGTCTTTGCCCTCAAATCAAAAACGACGCTTGTCTAAATACTGAAGAAAAAAAGACAACCACTAGTGAAGAAGATACCAAAAATACACTCCAAGAAATTATCAATATTAACACGGCAACCGCTGCAGACTTTGACAAATTACCAGGAATTGGCGCCAGTAAAGCAGAAACTATTGTCCAATATCGAGAAAAAAATGGTAATTTCAATCAAATTGAAGACTTAAAAGAAGTACCGGGAATCGGAGAAGCTTTATTTGAAAAAATTAAAGACTATATTACAGTCTAGAAAACTCTTTAAAATAGTTTTTCTTTTTTGTATTTTAATAGCTATTTTAAGAATTTATCTTTTTCCATTAAAAAGCAAATACAAAGGTGAAGAAAAAAATATAACAGGAATTATCTTAAAATATAAAATTAACGGCGACCATCTAACTCTTACGATCAAAGCAAAAGAAAAGTTAATTGTTCACTATTATTGTCAAACCAAAAAAGAAAAAGATTATTTTCAAAAAAATTTAGAATTAGGATCGCTAATAAAAATAAATGGTCACTTACAAAAACCAACAAATAATACACTTCCCAATCTCTTTAATTATAAAAAATACCTTCTTAAAGAATCAATTTTTTATTTATTTCAGGCACAACAAATCAAAATTATTCAAAAAAATCAGTATATTTTTTATAAAATAAAAAATCAATTAGAACGAAGAATAGATAAAATCGATAAAACAGGATACTTTAGAACTTTTCTTTTAGGAGACAAAACAATCCTTGATGAAGAAGTAATAGAAAAATACCAGAGTAATGGAATTTCTCACTTATTTAGTATTTCGGGGATGCATGTTAGTTTTATTGTAGGAATACTAATGTATATTTTAAATCGATTAACTTATCAAAATAAATGGAAGTATAGTATTGTTAGCGCATTCTTAATTTTCTATCTTTACCTAACCAATAAAAGTGCCTCCATTATGAGAACCACTATTTTATTTATTTTATCCTCATTAAATTATTGCTTGAATTTAAAAATAAAATCACTAGATCTATTATTAGCACTTTTATGTATAATTACACTATTAAATCCCTTTCTTCTTTTTGATGTAGGTTTCCAATTTTCCTATATTATCAGTGCATCTATTATTTTAAATAAGAAAAAAATAGCAGGATACAAGAAAAGATGGCAACAAAGCCTATACATATCTTACTTAAGTTTTTTGTTTTCTTTTCCTATTTGTATTTATCATTTTCAAAGTATAAATTGCCTATCCATTCTTTTTAATTTAATAATGATTCCTTTAATAAGTACAATTATTTTTCCTCTAACCTTTATCACAATGTTTTCACCTAATATTTATCCACTTTATTCTTTAATTATTCATTTTCTAGAGAATTTAAATAATTTTTTCTATCAAATCAACTTAGGAAAACTCGTCTTTGCTAAGCCTAACTTTAGTATAGTTATTCTTTATTATATTATGATCATTTTCAGTTTAAAAAAGAAAAAATATTTAATTGTTTTAGTGACAATAATTCTGATTCATTGGTCTTATCCATACTTAGATCAGCAATTCTTAGTAACAATATTAGATGTTGGACAAGGGGATTGTACTTTTATAAAGTATCCCAATCAAAAAGGAAATATTTTAATCGACACAGGAGGAAAAATTACATATCCTAAAGAAAGTTGGGCAATTTCTAAATCTACAAATTCTCTTACAACTTCTAAAATTATTCCCTATTTAAATTCTTTAGGAATCACGAAATTAGATTATCTAATCTTAACACATGGAGACTATGACCATATGGGAGAAGCAATTAACTTGGTTGATAATTTTAATGTAGCGAAAGTAATCTTTAATTGTGGATCATATAACGATTTAGAAAAAGAATTAATTAAAGTATTAGATAAGAAAAAAATTAATTATTATTCATGTATCAAAGAATTAAATATAGATGATAATAAATTATATTTTTTACAAACAAAAGAATATGAAAATGAGAATGATAATAGTAATGTTATTTATACTGAACTTGATGATTATAAGTTTATGTTTATGGGAGATGCTGGAATAGATAAAGAAAAGGATATTCTTAATAAGTATAACTTATCTAATATTGATGTATTAAAAGTAGGACATCATGGAAGTAAGACAAGCAGTAGTAAGTCTTTTATAAATGAAATCAATCCTAAGAATTCCATTATTAGTGTTGGAAAGAATAATCGTTATGGACATCCTAATAAAGAAGCATTAAATAATTTAGAAGATTCAAAAATATATAGAACAGATCAAGATGGAAGTATTATATTTAAGATTAAAAATAATAAATTGAAAATAGAGACTTGTAGTCCGTAGTAAGGAGTAATATATGAATTATTATAATGAGATAAAAAATGAATTAATAAATAACGAAATAAATAAAACTGTTAAAAATTATTCAATCAACAGAAATGATTTGAATTCTTACTATAACGTTGGCAAATTATTATTAGATGCAGGTAATCAATATGGAGAAAGTATTATTAAAGAGTATTCATTAAGATTGACTGCCAGGGTATAGTCAAAGAAATTTAAGAAATATGAGACGATTCTATAAAGTTTCTCAAAAGTGGCAGACACTGTCTGCCAAATTAAGTTGGAGTCATTATTGTGAAATTCTTTGGTTTGATGATAATAAATTTTAATACTATGTTAAAATAGCTGAATTAAATAATTTATCAATAAGACAGTTAAGAGAAAAAATAAAATCTAACGAATATGAAAGACTTCCTGAATTCACAAAAAATAAATTGCTAAATCAAGCCAAACAAAATGTAGTTGACTTTGTAAAGAATCCAATTAAGATTAAGAATGATAATAAATATGATATATTATCAGAAAAAATATTACAAAAACTAATCCTAGAAGATATTGAAAACTTTTTAGAAGAATTAGGAATAGGGTTTACTTTTATAAAAAGTGAATATCCAATTAAATTAGG
>CAKPLX010000090.1 GCA_934167785.1 uncultured Bacilli bacterium | reverse complement strand
TCAAAACCATTATTAACCAAAAGTTCATAAATCTTTTCAGTCATTTCCATTTCTCTTTTATGAAAATAAAAAGCAACATCTTCATCTAAATGAGCCATAGCCATAATTTCCTCATGAGCAGATTTAGAAAGTTTATGATTTTGAACAAAACTATCAATCATTTTTCTTATAATATCATTCAAATTACTTTTATCAAAATTATTTGCAGAAATATTAAGCATTGGGTAAAAAATATTATCTGCATATTTTCTCAAAGCTTCTATAAGAATATCATGTTTATCTTTAAAATACTGATAAACTATACCTGTAGAAACACCTGCATTTTTAGCAATTTCAGCAGTATTAGTATTATAATATCCTTTTTCACAAATTAACTCAAAACCATATTCGATAATTTTTTCTTTTTTCTCAATTGACCTCTTTTGTATAGGTTCTCTTATTTCATATTCGCTCATAAAATCCTCCTAAAAATTCATTCAATTATATAACTAAAAAAATAAGTTGTCAATAATATGAAAAAAGTTTCATATTATATTGACTTTATAAAAAAATATATATATAATTTAGCAATAATATGAAAAAAGTTTCATATAGAAGGAGGAAATATGAAAACAATAGTAGAATTAAAAAATTTAAGCAAAATTTATAATACTGGAGAAAAGGAATTTAAGGCATTAGACAATATCGATTTATCAATAGGAAAAGGAGAATTTGTAGTAATACTTGGACCATCAGGAGCAGGAAAGTCAACACTATTAAACATAATAGGTGGAATGGATACACCTACAAATGGAAGTATAAAAATAGATGGAGAAGAGATTTCAAAATACAACGAAAATAAATTAAGTGAATATAGAGCAGAAAATATAGGATTTATTTTCCAATTTTACAATATATTACCAACACTTACAGTATTAGAAAATGTAGAATTAATAAAAGATGTAGTAAAAAATGGAAATGACAGCAAAGAAGCAATAAAAGCAGTTGGATTAGAAGAACATATGAATAAATTTCCAAACCAGCTATCAGGAGGAGAACAACAAAGAGTATCAATTGCAAGAGCAATCGCAAAAAATCCAAAATTATTATTATGTGATGAACCAACAGGAGCATTAGATTCTAAGACAGGTGTTGAAGTTTTAAAATTATTGAAAAAACAATGTGATGGAAATAATGGAGAAAATACAGTAATTATAGTAACACATAATAGCTTATTTGCCGAGATTGCAGACACAGTAGTTAGAGTAAAAAACGGAAAAATTGAAAGTGTAACTAAAAATGAAAATCCTAAAAAGATTGATGAGGTGAACTGGTAATATGCTAAGAAGAAAAATGATTAGAGATATAAAGCAAAATCTGTCACAATTTATCACAATATTATTAATGGTTTTCATTGGAATTATGGCTTATAGCGGAATTGAAAGTTACATGGAGGGCATGAAAGAAACTGCAAACAATTTTTATGGTGATTACAATTTACAAGACTTAAATGTAATGGGGGAATTGTCAGAAGAAAATATTGATACAATAAAAGAAATTAGTAATGTAAAAAATGCAGAAGGAAAATTAAATGTAAATGGAGTTCTAGAAAATGATGATGATACCACAATTTCTATGAATTTTATAGAAGAAAATGAAATATCAAAATTTTATATTGTAGATGGCGAAAGTTTTAACAAAGACACAAAAGGAATATGGCTAGACAACTTTTTTGCAGGAGAAAACAAATTAAAAATTGGTGACACATTAAAAGTAAAATATGATGGATATGTTTTCGAGGAGAAAATAGTAGGGCTTATAAATGTACCAGATCATGTTTATGATGTAAAAGATGAATCACAACTATATCCAGACCATAAAACATTTGGATTTGCGTACGCGTCTAGTAATGAATTAGAAGGATTTATAAAAAATCAAGTAATGAAAGAAGCTAATCTAACAGATGAAAGCATATTTAATCAAGTATTTAGTAATTTTAATTATAAAGATTACATTAAATATAATTACATAATGGTAGATATAGATAACAAAGAAAAATTTAATGAAGTTAAAAATAGTATAGAGGAAAAAATAGAAAATGTAGCAGTAATTAATATTGAGGACACTACATCTTATAAGCAATACCAAGGAGAAATTGAAGAAGGAGAAACATATATTGGTGTATTTTCAGGATTGTTTTTATTTATAGCTTTACTTTCTGTTGTTACAACTATGAACAGAGTTGTAAAAAAACAAAGATTGCAAATAGGAACATTAAAAGCATTAGGATTTAAACAAAGAAAAATTGTATTACATTATATAAGTTACAGTTTCTGGATTTCTATGGTTGCAGTTTTACTAGGCTTAGTTGCAGGTAGATATTTTATAGGAAGTGTATTTATAGGGCTAGAAATGAGCTTTTTTGAAATACCAAATGGAATGCCAATAATAAAAAATGACTCATATGTTGTTGCAGCTCTTGTAGTATTATGTGTATCATTTGTTACATATTTATCAACAAGAAAAATTTTAAAAGAAAAAACAGCAGATACTTTAAGAAACGAAATTCCAAGTGTAAAAAGTAAATCTTTAAATATAACGACAACAGGAATATTCAAAAAAATGAGCTTTAATACTAAATGGAACATAAGAGATATGTTCAGAAATAAAGCAAGAACAATTACTGGTATTGTAGGAATTACAGCTTGTGCAATGCTTATTGTATGTAGCTTGGGAATGCTTGATAGTATGAATTATTTTATAGATTTACAGTTTAATAGAATTTTTAATTTTGAATATAAATTAAGCCTAAAATCAGACATTAGTACAGAAAATCTAAAGGAATTAACTGATAAATATGGAGATAATACATCTCAAAGTATATATATTGAAATAAAAGATAATGATGGAAATATTGAAAGTAATAATATTTTTGTAACAGATAGTAAAGACTATGTTAGATTTGTTGACAATAAAGATCGATTTATAAGTGTAGATAATGATGATGGTGTATATGTTACATATAAATTGGCAAAGACAAAAGGATATAAAATAGGTGATGAAATTTTATGGCACATTTCTGGAAATAATAAATATTATACATCTAAAATAGTTGGATTTAACAAAGACCCACAAAATCAAAATCTTACAATGACAAGAAAATATTTAGAGAGCTTAGATATTGAATATAAGCCAGATTCTTTATATACTAATGTGAATTTAAGTGAAAATAAAGATATTGAAGGTGTTACAGTAATATCAAATATAGATAAATTAAAAGAAGGAATGGATGGAATGCTAGAAACAATGAAAATAATGCTTGTACTTATTATTGTTATAGCAATTATCTTAGGTTCAGTAATTATCTATAATTTAGGAATACTTTCTTATACAGAAAAACAATATCAATTTGCAACATTAAAGGTTTTAGGATTTAAAGATAAACAAATTCAAAAGATATTTATTAGGCAAAATAATATTGTATCTGTTATATCTATAATTTTAGGATTACCTGCAGGATTTTATTTAACAGATTGGCTATTTAAAACAGCAATAGAAGAACACTATGATTTTGGAGCACATATAAATTTGGTAAGTTATGTTTTGGCAGCTATTGGAACTTTTGTGATTTCTTATGTTGTTTCTAAGATATTGGCTAAGAAGATTAGAAAAATAGATATGGTAACAAGTTTAAAAGGAAATGAATAGAATTTAATTTTATTGGAGGTAATGATGAATATAGTTGTAGGATTAATGATACCATTTTTAGGAACAACTTTAGGAAGTGCAATGGTATTTTTAATGAAAAATAAATTAAAT
>CAKPLX010000089.1 GCA_934167785.1 uncultured Bacilli bacterium | reverse complement strand
CTTCCCAGGATTGCTCTATATGCATAGTCCAGATAAGCTGCATCATCCAGACTGCGGTTTTTCATTTCTTCACTTTCAAAGAAGTAACCAACCAGATCGCCTGCTGATTTGCCATTGGCCATCTGATTTTTCCAGTGCTGCAGACCGTCTGCATCCGGCTCTCTGTCCAGAATGACCTGATACAGTCTGACAATAAATTCCTCAGAAACCGGATAATTCTGTCCGCCGTAGTTGCCGGGCATATTGTTGTAGATTGGGATCTTAAATACAAAACCGGTATCCAGTGCGCCTGCATTGACATATGCATTGAAAACGGAATTGCTCTCTGTGGTAGGTGCCTGAATGTTCTGCATATACTGATGTGTATACAATCCATAGTAAGATGGATCTACATCAAATTTCTGCAGGTATAAGGTATCCTGTCCTTTCGTGATATAGTTGGAACCCAGACGTGCTGCTCCTCCAAGTAAGGATGCATATCGGGTTGTCCATCCCTGACTTTGTGCATAGGCTGTTCCCGAAGCAAGAATCTCATCAGCATTTGATCCGCTTGCCTGTACATTGAAATAGTTGTAAACACCGCCATAGCCGGAAATAAGTGCAGCACTTCCGCTAACGCCCTGCTCCTGCAATACACGGCTTGCCAGATGATACGGGCTCACACCGGTCTGACGTCCGATATCCATGAAAACATCACAGTAAAGTCCGCCGGAGCCATCCTCAAGTGTACGCTCATGCATCCATGAATTGCGGATAATGGCATATACACCGGCAACATTTTGTGATTCACCATTGTAGGTCAGCTGCTCAAATGCAAATACATGCATCTCATCCAGATAATTGATAGGATTCAGGCAATGCGCAACAGCAGTCTCTGATGCGCGGAACCAGTTAGCTCCACTCTTTGGGACATAGCTTCCTGTTGACGGATCGTAATCACCCGCATCCTTGGATTTCCAGTCATCAAGTACCGTCTTGTATACAAGGCTTCTGTTTCCCACTCTCTCAGCAGCAACAACATCACTCCACTCCAACCCGGTCTGGAACGGTACAAAGATCCAGTTGGGATGAGCCTGCGCCAGAGAGATCAGGCGGTCCCAGTATCCTCTGGGGAAATTGGCGTAAATCTGGTCAATACTGGTTCCTTCCAACGTCATGACATTTTCGGATACCTCCGACAATACATCACTTTTCCATTCATTAAAATCCTGATCGTTGGTAACAACATAGGTTCCCTCTACATATCCACTCAGGGCAGTTCCGTTCACAGAGGCCTGAACCTTGTAAAAAACAGTACCATCCACATCCCATGCGATATCCTGTATTTCAAGCTGTGTACCTGATGCAACATTGCCCACTGATACTGCATCTGCAGATGCTTCTTTTTTCAGTGGATAAGTATCCGTCTGATATAAAATAGCCAATACCGGTTTTTTATCCACGATGGCAAGCAGCTTTTCCCTTACCCCTGCTCTTGCTTCATCCTCTTCTCCGGTCACATCTTCTGTTTCATCTGTTGTATCTTCAGCATCGGGGCTGATCTCATTTTCAACTCCGTTGGAACTTACAGTGTCCGCCAAAACAGTTGCCGGCACCTGCAATGCTATTGCAACAGCCATAAAAATTCCTGCAAGCCGCATCCATCTTTTTTTCATAATCGGTATCCTTTCTTTTTATTTATCCTGTTAGTTTGTCTGTTGTTCTATTGTTTCAAACAGATCACAGTATTTTTTGACAACCACATCCCATGAGAAGTGATCCAATACATACTGTCTTCCGTTTAATGCCATCTGTTTTGCAATATCCGGATGCTCCATAATATAGGATACAGCACCCTCAAAATCAAAGTAATCCTTAAAATACAGACCGCCCTGCGATTCGATCGCAAAGTTTTTGGTAACTGCACAGTCTTCGCAGACCAGTACCGGTCGTTCGCAGAGCCAGCTCTCCATGATAACAATGGAAAAGCTCTCATTTTTACTGGGCTGGCATAAAAGCTCTGCTGCCGCATAAGCATCATATTTGTCCTGCACCGGCACAAATCCAAGATCTAAAATCTCATCCTTCATTTCAGCCGGAATATCAACGGTTCCACCGCCAAGCAGCACAAGTTTGAGATCACCCGGATGCCGCAGCTTGTATTCCCTGAAATAGTCAATCAGTGTATAAATATTTTTACCTACATCCTTTCGTCCCGCATACAGGATGAAGGGAGCAGTCAGTTTATATTTTTCCCGGAACCGATATGCATCAAAGGTCAGGTCTACGTCCATACCTCCGCCCACAACCAGACATCTGACATTGTCAAGATGATAAAGCTTTTTGGTAAGCTCATATTCGGGTTTGGCATGAAAAGCCATTCCGGCCACCTGTGAATATACCCGGCGGAAGCATCTCATATAAGTATAAGCTTCATCATGAAAGCACGGGATCAGAACAGCCTTTTCCAGACAGGCCTGCACTCCATGATAGGTTGTACCAAACATATAGGGGATAAATGCAAATGCCGCATATTCATCCTTGTGCTCACGAATATAAGCATATAGATCCTGACTGTTGATCATCTGATCAACAAAATCCTTTTCATCCTTGGCGGACAATATATGCTGGCCCATCATAAGCTTGCGGTTTACCACACCAAATTTGGCTGCATCCGTCTTGTCCACAAGGAAGCGGCGTACCTTAAGTCCGCCCTCCTCTGTCAGTCCGGGCTTGTGATAATTTTCTGTCCATTTTGCGGAGAACTCCTTTACACAGGTAGAAAGTATTTCTACCTCATATCCCCGCTTTACCATATTTTTGGCAAGTCCTCTCAGATCGGCCTCAGCGCCTCCCGGAATGGTATCGCCATACCAAGGAATAACAAATCCTACTTTTTTCATAATCTGTTCCTCTGTATCATTTTCTAATTCATATTATCTATGAACTTTTTTATCTCACATAAAAGCTGTTGTTCAATTCTGTCATGTGAAAAGTCCTGCAGCCGTTCATTTTGATTGGCTATGATTGTCTCTCTTAACTGTGTGTCTGTCAGTATCCGGTTGATTGCCGTTGCTGCAACCAATGGATCATTGTCCTCAAGCATCATTCCGCTTCCACCAAGTGTATAGGGAATTGCCGTTGTATTTTTGGCAAGCACGGGTACTTCAAAATTCATGGCTTCCACAAGCGGAACGCAAAATCCCTCATGATCACTCATGCATAAAAACAAGTCTGCCGTCGCATAATAGGCCAGAATTGCCGGAAAACTGATGTGCCCCGGAAAAATAATATCCTCCGCTCCCAGTTCGTCAATATACCGCTGTAAGCTCTCATAATAGCTTTCCATACCGGTATAATTGCCGATCAGGATCAGCCTGGACTTTGGATTGTAATACTTGTGATAATGGTAAAATGTCGCAATCACATCTTCCTGCCGCTTGTTGGGCACGATTCTGCCGGTAAAGAGGATATTGGTATATCCGTCCTCGTTCATCTTCTGTCGCACCTCAGCATCCGGTTCTTTTTTGTAATCATCAAACGGTATCAGGATTGGAAGTACGTCAATGTGGCAACGGTAGCCTGCCTTGATAAGCTCCTGCTTATTATAATCGGAATCTGCAAAACAGAATTCCGCCTGTTTTGCCAGAGCATGCAATGCCCGGTAACCTTCCATACAGTTGACAAGTGCCTGTGTATTGTATCCATAGAAAAACTCCGGTGGTGTAATATTGTGATATTTTATGATTTTATGACAGTCAAGCTTTGCAAAGCGCCAGTTGAGTTCATGTCCGGTCGAAAGATGATAGATGACGATATCC
>CAKPLX010000088.1 GCA_934167785.1 uncultured Bacilli bacterium | reverse complement strand
ATTTATATAGCTTGAATTATATTGTTCTATATCTTCTGGTTTTAAATTTGTTTTTAATTGTTCATTCAAAAATTTTGTTACTTCTATTTTATCTGAAAGTATTTTTCTAAATACTTTATCATGTTCATTATTTACTCTATTTTCTTGTTGTTCTAACCTTTCATATTTTTCTTCTTTTTCGTGTAATGTAGTATTTTTAGCCTTTTGCATCTTTTCAAATAATTTATATTTTAAATAATCATAGTATGTAAAAGTTGCTTCATTGGTTAGATTGATTTTATTATAATCTTTTTCTTTTGTTTTGTCAATATTAATCAATTGATTAACTTTCAAATTTTACTCCTCCTTATGCTTTTGATTTTTTAATTTTAATTTGAGTTTTTATTTAAGATTAAAAATTCTTAGAATTAATATTTTTGATTTAAAATTAATTAGATATCTAATATTTATATAATACAATAAAATGCCGAATATTGCAATAAAAAATTGTATTTTTATTATAGTTTTCATCGCAATTTTCGACATTGTACTTATTTTTCATTATCCTGTCTTTTGATGAATTTAAACGTCAAATGCTAAAATTTCACATTTGACGTTTTTATTTAAAATTCTATAGTTTTTATAATATCAATAACCCTACTTTCTTGTAAATTAGTTAATGAAAAAGAAGGCATAATATAAATCATCATTAATTAATTTAAAAGCACTACTTTGATATGTTCTTCTGTCCATTCGCTTCCATATGTAAAAATTACCACTTTTTTCACCAATATGTCCCTCTTATTTATTAATCTCTTTAATATATTTTAATATTGCAAAACAATCAACAAGAATAAAAACACCTATAGCTATTGCAAGAACATTTAATTGCAATATATATAAAATTCCTAAAATAATTCCTATTATAGGTCCAGCTATTTTCTTCTTTTTTGTAAATGAATAAAATAAATATAATAATATAATAAATCCTAAAGAAATAACACTAGCAATAATATTTCCTTGTGAGATACCATTTAAAAGACTTATTAAAAATAGTATTCCTATTATTATACAAAAAGTTTTTGTGCCTTTTACTTTTTTCTCATATTCTTCCTCTGTCATCAATTACCACTCCTTTCTCATTAGTTTTTTCAAGTATTTTATCAATTTATTAATGCCACTAGAAGCTTCTGGTACTTCCGCCTCCTCCAGAAGAACCTCCCCCACCTGAAAATCCTCCACTTGAGAATCCTCCTCCAGAAGAGCCTCCGTACCAATGATTTCCACCATATTCAGAATTTTCATCTAAACAAATAGCTGGAATTAGCATAACTGGAAATGTCATATATCCAATTATCATAAGTGAAGATTTTGTAATATAATTAATTAATACATATACACCTGTAAATATAATGCTAAATAAAATTTTCTTTTTTCTTTCTTTTATAAAAAATACTATTGCTGATATTAGAGTTGAAAGTATTAAAACTATAATTTCAAAAGTATTAAGTTCTAAGGAATTTGAAACTATTTTTTCAGGAGTTTTTTGATTATTTATTACAATTCCATATTCATTACTTACTTCTTCCAATACGGCACTAAAACCATTTTTTATACCTTGATCATAATTATTGTTTTTTAAATATGGAATTATATATTCATCTTGTATTGTTCCTGTTCTTCCATCTGTAAGTGTACCTTCTAATCCATATCCAACCTCTATTCTAAACAATCTGTCGCCAGTAGAACACAACAATAAAACTCCATTATTTTTTTTTGAATCCCCTATTTCAAATTTTCTAAACAAATTTGTAGCATACTCTTCTATACTTTGACCTTCTAAATTGTTTACAGTTACTACTACTATTTGAGCATCTGTCTTTTGTTGTAATTCAGCATTAGTTTGTACTATATAATTTTTTGTTTCTTCTGTTAAAACACCTGCATAGTCATTAACAAAAAAGTCTTTGGTTGGAGAAACAATCGCTAATGATTTTACTGATAATAATATTAAAAACAACAACATCAAAGAAATAATATTTTTAATTTTTTTAGAATTGAACATTAGGAACCTCCTGACTTTCTTCTGTTGCTTGGAAATATTCTTTTGCTTCATATCCAAACATATTAGCTATAATTCCTGTTGGAAATTTTTTTATTTTCAAATTATAGTCTTTTACTGCTTCATTATAATCTCTTCTTGCAGTTGCTATACGATTTTCTGTACCTGCTAATTCATCAGATAATTGAATAAAATTTTGTGATGATTTTAAATCAGGATAATTTTCAACTATTACCATAAGATTATTTAATGCTGATGTTAATTCGTTATTAGCCTCTGCTTTTTCAGATACACGAGTTGCTCCTACCATTTTTTCTCTAGCATCAGTAATTGATTTTACAATTTCTTGTTCTTGCTCAGTATATCCTTTTACTGTATTCACTAAATTTGGTATCAAATCTGCTCTTCTTTGTAAATATGTATCTATAGTTGCAAATTTGTTGTCAACATCCTCTGATTTAGAAACTATGCTATTGTAATTTGACATTAATATTAATCCTAATATTATAATAATAGCTATCACTATCATAATCCCTATACTTGATTTTTTCATTGTTATTCACCCCCATTATAAAACATTTTTCTTTTTACATATTTATTTAATTAAGCTTGAAACTTAACTTAAAAATAGAATAAAAAAATAACACTCCCAATATGAAGTGCTTAAGACCTTAATTAAGCTTGAAACTTAATTAATTTATTATACTGAAAATATAACATAACTAAAACAAAAAATCAATAGTTAAATTATTAAATATTATATAATTATAAAATTTGAAGTACGAATATTTCAATCTATTTTAAATATTTGTATTATATTAAGTTTCAAGCTTAATAAAACAGAGGTAAAACAAATGAAAAAATCCAACGGTGTAACATTAATTGTATTAATAATAACTATAATAATTTTATTAATATTGGCAGAAGTCACAATATCACAATTATCAAAAAGTGAACTTTTAGAAAAAGCAAAAACATCAAAAGAAATAACAATAAACTCACAGGAAAAAGAAAATATAATATTAAATGAATACGAAAATAAAATTGATAATTTTGCAATAAATGGAACAAGAGATGAAAATTCAAAATATAAAGAAACAATTTTGTTTGATGGCAATGAAACTAATAAAGAAATTATATTTTTAGATAATCATAAAATTTCTGAATTTGATTCTATTATTTTTGTTTATGGTTTATATACGGAACAAGGATGTACAACAATATTAGAAAAAGAATATAGAAAAAGTACATGGGAATATGCAATTCAAAAAGGAAATAAAAGTGTTTCATATGTTTTGGAATTAAATGGATGGGGACAAAGATCAATGGGAATAGCTAATTTATCTGATACAGGATGTAAAATTTCATTTAATACAGAGTATCATTTATTTAGAATATTAGGAATCAATTATTAAAAAAATATTTAAAGCAAAAATAATCACCAATTTAGGTGATTATTTTTATAATTTATTTATAAATTTATTTTTAGTTTCAAAGGAAGAATGCACATAAATATTCAAAGTAATAGAAACATTAGCATGTCCTAAGACCTCACTTAAAGATTTAACATCCATTCCAACTTTAATACAACGGGTTGCAAAAGTATGTCTTAATTGATGATATCTCTTATATTCAATATCACATTTTTCCAAAATCCTCCTATATATGTATCTATAGCCTAAAGGTTCATAATATCTTTTAGTACTTCCTGTTAATACGAAAGCCTCATTATCATAATTTTTTGATATTTCTTTTAATTTTTCATACAATACTTTAGCCA
>CAKPLX010000087.1 GCA_934167785.1 uncultured Bacilli bacterium | reverse complement strand
AAAAATGTTATATAATATACAAAAATAATGGAGTGTGAAAACTTATGATAAATCATGAAAATAATCCAGATTACTTAAATTCTTTTTTAGATTATACAGTAACTATATTAAATAAATCACCTAATACAATCAAAGAATATAATTACGATTTAGCAACATTTTTAAAATTTATAAAAGTTCATTTCAAAATGACTGATGAAGAAGATTTTTCTAAAATAACTATAAAAGATATTCCTTTAAGTACTATTAAACAAATTAAATTAGATGATATTCATGCTTTCTTGAGCTATTTAACAAATACATATCATAGCAAAGCAGCTACACGTGCAAGAAAGGTTTCTAGCATTAGAGTGTTTTTTAATTATTTAAGTCAAAAAGCTAATTTGATTGAATTTAATCCTGCTCAAAATTTGGAGACACCTAAATTAGATAAAAGATTACCTAAATATTTAAGTTTAGAAGATAGTAAAAGACTTCTAAATGTTACTGGTAGTGATGATAATAGAAATAATAAAAGAGATTATGCTATTATTACTCTGTTTTTAAATTGTGGTATGCGTTTATCTGAATTAGTAGGAATAAATATAAAAGATATAAATTTTAGTGAATGCCAAATGACTGTAATTGGTAAAGGTAATAAAGAAAGAACTATTTATCTAAATAAAGCTTGTATGACTGCTATTAATAATTATTTAGCTGTTCGCCCTGTTGAAGGAATTAAAACTGATATAGCTAATTCTAAAAATGCTTTGTTTTTAAGTGAAAGAAAAGAACGTATTAGTAGGAGAACCGTTCAATATATTGTTGATAAAGAACTTAGAGCCGCAGGATTAGATACTAGTAAATATTCAGTTCATAAATTAAGACATACTGCTGCAACTCTTATGTATCAATATGGAAAAGTTGATATTAGGGCATTACAAGAAGTTTTAGGACACGAGAGTATTTCTACTACAGAGATTTATACTCATGTTGCTAATGTTCAGGCTAGAAGCGCTATTGAAAATAATCCTTTATCAGATGTTACTCAAGATTAATTTTTATATTTTGTATTAAAATCCCTTATTTTTACTTTATTATTAAGGGATTTTAAGGCTTTATTAATATGTTGGAATCAAAAGTTTTTGCCCCTCTTTTAAATCTAAATTATCTAATTTATTTATTCTTTTTATTTCACTTACAATTTCTCTAATATCTTTATTTTCAAAATATTTATTGTTTTTTGCTTCTTGTTGTGAAATACTCCATAAGGTATCTCCTAATATTATGGACTCCTCTTTATATTTTGTATCTACTTTTGAGTATGTTTTATTAGAGAATAATATTATTATAAATATTAATATAACTAATACGCTCATTGTTCTTATAAATTTTTTTACATTTACTATTTTCATTATAATTACCTCCTGTATTTCAAAAGAATATATGTTCGCTTTATGAGATAATTATATACGAACATTTTTTCTTTGTCAATACTTTTAAGAAAAAATGTTCGTTTTTTTTATTTTCTATATTTTTCTAAGTCTATATGTCTTGGCTCGTGTACTTTAATGTAGTATGGTTGTATATCTGGAAAATATGTATATAAATGTATAATATTACCTTCTACATCATTTAATTTTATATTTGGCCATGTTTTAATTATCTTCTTATCTCCCCAATGTTTATAAATAAAGTTTGATAATTTTTCATTACTATAAACTTTATTGTATTCTTCTATAACCGCTTCTTTGTCAGCAACATTTATATCATTTTTTACAATAGCTCTGACCATAAAAAAGTGACTTGCAGCAATAGAAACAATACAATCAAAAGCTAAAAATATAATAGTTGCAATAGTCAAAGTTTTTAATGCTTTTTGGTTAAACTTTTTCTTAGCCCAATCTATAAATCTATCAACTTTAGGATTTAAAGAAGCAACTAAATAAATTGAAAGAAATCCCCAAAACAATGAAAAGTATACACAGATTCTTCCATTTATATTAAGCGGCATATCAGAATAATCCCACCACTTAATATGTAAGAAAACTTCTCCAAACCAACTTATTATATATTCAACTATTGAGCCTAATATAAAACCTCCTAAAAACAATGAATTATATTTTTTACCATATTTATGTAAAAACATTAGTATAACTGTGGCACCCAATCCATAAATACTACAAAATGGTCCATATAAGAAACTCTTTCTACTTTCAATAACTCCCTTTGTAAATAATCCAAATAATGTTTCGATTATGAAGCCTGCAAAACTATATATTATAAAATATGCTAATATTCTCCATATGCTAAGACCCATAATTGTGAATGATTTTTTTACAGTTTTATTTTTGTTTAATTCTTCTTTTTTTACTACTTTTTCTGCTACATCTGTTCCCATTTTATTCTCCTTATTTTTCTACGTTTATATTACAAATCATAACATTTCTTTAATTCATCAATATATTTTTTATAAAATTCTATTGTATTACAATATGTTTCTTTTCTCTCTAAATCAACATCTACCATTTTTAATAAGTCTATTGATTTTTTACTACATCCTTGTTTTAACATTTCGATATATCTATCTATGAATCCTGGTTCTTTATTTAATATTTTTGTTGCTATTGCAATTGCAGCTGAAACACCTGTTGAGTATTTATATACATAGAAATCACTATAAAAATGAGGGATTCTTGCCCATTCATATTTTATTTCTTCATCTATAAATACATCTTTTCCAAAATATTTTTTGTTTAATTTATAATAAATAGAATTTAAATCTTCTGATGATAAATTTTCTCCATTTTCTATTTTTTCATGTACTATTTTTTCAAATTCGGCAAACATAGCTTGTCTAAAAAATGTTGCTCTAATCATTTCCAATAATTCATAAATCAATTCAGCCTTTTTATTATTATCTTTTTCATTTTTTATTTGATAACTGCTTAATAATATTTCATTAACAGTTGAAGCAACTTCTGCTACCATAAGTGTATAATTTGAATCCATTATTCCTTGTGTTTTATTTGAATAATATGAATGCATACTGTGGCCTAATTCATGTGCTATTGTACTTACATCTCTTTTACTATTAACGAAATTAGTTAATACAAATGGATGAACACCATATACTCCCATACTATATGCTCCACCCATTTTATTTGGTTTAGCATATACATCAATCCAATTATTATCAAAAGCTTCTTTTAGTTTATTTATATATTCTTCTCCTAATATTTCTAAAGCTTTCAATACTTCTTCTTTGGCTTCTTCAAAAGTTATATTATCTTTTTCTTCTTCACATGGGTTTACATATAAATCGTACATATGCATTTCATTTAAATTAAGTAATTTCTTTTTCAATTTTAAAAATTCATAATTGGCTTCTATATTTTCATCAATCGCATCTATTAAAGAATTATATACTTTTATACTAGCATCATCATTCTCTGTTGCACATTCCAAACTTGAATTATATTTTCTTAATTTTGCTGTAGTTGATTTTGCTTTTACATTTGATATATACATTTCTGTTATTGTATTAATAAATTCACTATATTTTTTATACATAAGGCTAAAAGCTTGTTTTCTTACATTTATATCTTTACTTTTCAAATATAAAGAGTATGTACTATCTGTTAGTTCTACCTCTTCCCCATTTTCATTCTTTAAAGTACCAAATTTAAATTCTGTATTTGTCATTGTATCAAAAATATTTTCTGGTGCAGAAAAAATCTCAGAATAATTAGCTAATATATTCTCTGCCTCCTTACTTAATACATGTTTTTTCTTTTCTAATATTTCTTTTATATCTCTTCTATAATTTTTAAAACGTTCTTCCTTAATATATTCT
>CAKPLX010000086.1 GCA_934167785.1 uncultured Bacilli bacterium | reverse complement strand
GACGTAGCTCAGTTGGCTAGAGCAAACGGTTCATACCCGTTAGGTCAGCGGTTCGAATCCACTCGTCGCTACCATAATAAAAAGGCTAGTTTTTGTGTAACTAGTCTTTTATTTTGCTTAATGGGCTATATTTAGATTGATTTTTTATATATAGTGTATTAACAAAGTGTAAATATTGTAATACCATGTAGTATGTTGTATGTCCTAATATTAAACGTAAACTTTCTAAATCTCCCCCATTAATTAAAAACTTTGTAGCAAATGTATGACGAACCAAATGTGGGTGTACATCAATGCCTAATTTATGACTTATCCTTTTAAACATTAATGAAATTGTATTCTTACTAATATTCTCATCTTCAATTGTTCTGAATAAACTACCTGTTAAATATTTGTTGGATAAACTTTTACAATTTTCAACATAAGTATCAAAAATTTTCTTTAATGTAGCTGAAAATGGAACATACCTCTGTTTTTGACCTTTCCCATTAATTTTAATTAATCCATTATTAAAATCAAAATCTTTATACTTTAATTTTGTGACTTCTGATAGTCTTAATCCACAATCAAGCATAATTGAAAATATAAATAAATTTCTAATACCAACAAAAGTTGTTGTATCAAAAGATTTAATAATCTGTTTTAATTCATCATCATTCAATATAGTGATTACTTTTTTCTGATACCTCGGTGTTGTAATATTTGAAGCAATATCATCATTTATATAATTAAAATCATAACAATACTGTAAAAAAGTTCTAACAGCAGAAGCATAAGTCTTTATAGTTCTACTTGCAAGTTTAACATTCTTATTACTTTTAGAACCTTCTGCCTTCTTAGTTTTACAATATATAACATAATCTTGATATGTTGAATAAGAAACATCTTTTATATCACAATTATTTACATACTTAATAAATCTTTGAATATGGAGTCTATAATGCGTTAATGTATCATCTGTCAAACCATTTACTTTTTTCTCTTTTAAAAACTGCTCTAATACTTCACTGCATAACATACTATAAAACCTCCTGTGCTTCAAATGGATTGAAATATACATAATCATCTGCTAACTCTAATGTATATTTCTGTGACAAATCAATACCAGCTTGTTTCAATAATTTAATATACCTATAATAAGTTGCTCTATTAAATCTTTCTTTTACTTCATATTCCCCATCTGCCATTAAACAAATGTAAAAATTATATAACAAATTGGCTTGTCTATCAGTATATAAGCTATATAGTCTTTTCTTAATATCTTCTTTTTTTCTAACAATGTATAAATCACTTTCAAATAAATTTAATAACTTCATAAATTCATCACACCAAACTTTTTTTAAATCCTTATAACTAATCGTATTTAATCTAATATATTTTTTTCCATAAATACTTTCTAATTTTTTCTTTTTTACTTCACATTCAAACCTTATAAATCCATCAATCTTTTGTAAAAAATCATTCAAATCAAAATTTGTATCATAAAATTTTTTTATATCATGCTTTTTAAATTCTAATAATTTGTTATATATCTTTAGCGTTGTAGTAGTACCAGTACAATATATACTCTCATCTTGATAATGTTTTATATTTCTCCTGGCATACTCACAAAGTTTTATATTGTTTATATAGTTCCTAACATTTTTATTATTCTCCAAATCATAACAAATTGCTATATCAATTCTTTGTAAGAACCAATGTTTCATACTAGGCAATTCTATTTTATACGTACTTTCAACAGCAGATATAAAAAACTTTACAATTTCGTATATATCATAAAATCCATCAAATGCATTATAACCTTTAATCATTTTATGATAACTACCTTCAATCTCTAAATAGTAACCATCTGTAAATTGATATTTTACACCAGAACCTACACGAACTGATAATCTATTATCATAACTACCACTCAAATGGTCGTTTACTATTTCGTAAAATATTTCTCCTGTACCTAAATTATAACTTGACTTTATAATTGCACTATGATAAATCTTGTTATAAATTTCTTTATTAACCATAGTGTAAATCTTCACTGTATCAATCATATGTTTTACCCCTAAAATTATGTAAATTAGCTTAAAATTTTTATAAAAAGTCTCACCAGTGAGACACTCGGAGGGTGTTACTAAGAACCCTCCTCATTATCAATTATGTTAATTGTCATTTTTTTTACAAATATCACAATGCCACATTTTACAATTTTCACAATCTTTATTACAAAATTTTTTATAAATTTTTTTGCTAGTGTCAAAAGGTTCTATTAAAATACCAATATATAAACAAGTAAATATTACAAACCAATGTATAAAAGGCATATGATAAATAACCACAAAAATATACATTACAATAAAATAAAAAAACATTTGTATTAAATTAAATATAGCTAATACTAAATAACGTTGAAAATTATTATTTAATTTCATAAAAAACCTCACTTCTGAACTACATTAAATACATTAGTAACAACGTCACTAGGCTTGTCCTGGAATCCAACCTTTGCTAAACGTTTAATTACTTTATATGTATCATAACAATCTCTTAATTTTTTATCATGTACAAAGAAATACCAACCACGTTTTTTGAATTCTTTTACGTTTCCCTCACTATCCAAGATAGGCTCAAATCTTCTAACTATTGTACAAGCACCGAGTATCGTCGTACAACGACGAACCTCGGTTGCTTGTGACCTGATAGCTTTTGCTAAAAGATAGAAGTTTTGTGCTGTACCTAGTAAAATACGTCTGTTTTTACGATTTTGAGTAATAATTTCGAGCATATCTGGTGGAAAGTTTTTAGAATCCATTGAGGAAAACCAATTTTGAAGTTCGTCAATAGCAACAATTACTCCATATATACCATTTTTATAGTTTAACAACATTCTCCAATCGCCTAATTCTGTATCTTCTTCTGAATATGCTAAATTAGTTGTACATAATGCTTTAGGATACTCATTTTGCATTCTCATGATAAATTCAACCATTCCTATTGT
This sequence comes from uncultured Bacilli bacterium, assembly GCA_934167785.1. The sequence goes on along the minus strand of CAKPLX010000086.1, from coordinate 947 downwards.
TTTTCCTGCTCCTTGTCTACCTTCAAAAATAACACAACCTTGATATGGAAAAAAATCGGGGTCTCTTTCAAAATAATCATCTACAATTTGTCTAGGTAATTTAACAAATATCTTATACAAAAAATTTTCTTTTTTCACAAACTTATGTACGCCTTTTTTTAGTCTCTTTCCTTTAAATAAATCAAACAAAAAGAAAAAAGAACAGCAAGTAATAAAAATGGCTAAAAATATCAACAAACCATAAAAAGGGTATTTCAAAAAATTAAAAAACACCTTAAATAATTCTATAAAACCTTTAACCATTTTTTATACCTCCTGTAAAGAAACTTGCAACAGCTTCTGCATACTTATCATACAATGTATTAATATCATCATCTAATAACTTTAATTTATAAATAATAAAAACATAACTAATAACAAATATAATAAAAAATAAAATTAAAAATATAAACATAATAAAATCTCCTATAAAATTGGTATTAAATTCCAAAGTGTTTGTATAAATGAAATTACTACTCTAAAAGAGAATAATGCAACATTTAACATGATAAGTGGCATTAAATTATCCATAGGCAACACATAAAAAACAACATTTAAAAAGTCACCTATAACTGGAATACTTGCAACTAAATCAACTCCAATATTTACGAGTTCCAGCGGAGCAAGTAAAACATTTACAATTCCTTGTATAAGTAATAAAATAGCGTCTACAATCATTTTCTATATGTTCCTCCATTCATATGGTCTTGATGTCTTGTTGTACTTGAAGAACGACCAAATCCAAATCTACTAAATGCTTCTATATCACTTAATTGAGCTGGAACATCGTTATAAGCACCACCAGCACCTGCAATTATGCTCGGTAAATGTGTAAATAATCTCCATAAATACAACTTTTTCTTTCATCTCTTTCTCCTTCCTTTTAGATAATGGATTCTCCACGGGTC
>CAKPLX010000085.1 GCA_934167785.1 uncultured Bacilli bacterium | reverse complement strand
ATGCTAAAGAAAATATAAAAAAAAATCATCTTACCAATATTAAAGTAAGAGAAGGAGATGTAGGAAAGTTATTAGATACTAAAAATACTTATGATGCTATTATTGTCGATCCACCAAGAAGTGGACTAGATAAAAAAACAAAATCCGGATTATTAAAGATAAAAAGTAAAAAGATAATTTATGTATCTTGTAATCCGATAACTTTAGCAAGAGATATTGATGATTTAAAAGAAGAATATGAATTAGAAGACATCATGTTGTTCGACTTATTCCCAAATACTTATCATATTGAAACTATTTGTGTAATGAAAAGGAAATAATTATGAAAGATTTTAAAATAATAACTCATAATGAAAAAATATAAAAATAGCAAGGAGATGCAGAAATGGTTAAAGATCTTTGTTTTGAAATTATTGATAAGTGCCTAAATCATTGTAAGTTTTGTTCTTCTAATTCATGCCTTAATAGCACACACTCTGTTTCTTATGAAGACTTTAAAAGAGTAATTGATTATTTTCAAAAAAATGGTGGGATAGAGGAGTTATCTCTTTCTGGGGGAGAACCATTTTTGCATAAAGATTTATTAAAAATGGTATCTTATACCAAAAGTCTTGGAATAAGAACGGTTATCTTTACCAGTGGAGTAGTCTACCATCAAGAATTATCCGAAGAAGAAAGAGAATATTGGAAAAAAGAACAAAAAAAATATTTAGAAGAAATTGATAAATTTGAAAAAGAGAATACTTTTTTAAAAGATAAAATCAAAAAATATTACCAAAACTTATTAAATCCACCAAAATTTTCTAAGATACCAAAAGAAACATTATTAAAACTGAAACAAATTGGTTTAGATAAAATTGTCTTTGATTATCAAGGATATGAGAGCAAAACCGATAATTATCTTATGGAGCGTCCAGAAATTAGTCGCGTCTCTTTCTTAGACTCTCTCTTCAATGCCTATGCCACAGGTCTAAATATTGATATTCATTTTATCCCACTAAAACCAAACTATCAAGAAATTAGTGATATTTTAGAATTATTAGAATTAATTAAAGTTCCTAGCATTAGTATTTTAAATTTTCTTCCTCAAGGAAGAGGAAAACAAAATCAAAGAAGTTTACAATTAACCAAACAAGAGTTGCAAGAATTTTTTCTTTTATTAGAAAAAGGTGCTACAAACTATTCTGGTAAAATTAGAATTGGTATTCCTCTTCAAGGAAAAAACACTCATAAATGTAATGCAGGCTTAGAAAAATTAGACATCAAGTATGACGGAACCGTCTTACCTTGCCCAGCATTCAAAGAATTAACCGAAGAAGAATGTCAAAAATATCATATTAAGTTACCTAATATTTATACCAGTCTAGATAGCATAAAAATAAAAGGAACAGGTACTAGAAAAGAACCTCTTTGTCAAGAAATTTATAAGTATCGAAAGAAAATGAAAAAAATCCAGTAAAAATTATCTTGTTTAATTGAAAATAAAATAGTATAATTTTTATAGAAAAAGAATAGAAAGCAGTAGGTAGTATGTAGGATGAAAAATGAGAAAAGAGATGACTATAAATTTGATAAAATAACTATGTTAGGAATTTTTGCTCTGGTTATTGTAATAACAGGAATATTTGGATTCTTATATGAATATATCTTTTATTATTTTAATGGAGGAATGAAAGGCTTTTATTGGCGAGGAGGAAATTTCTTGCCTTGGATTAATATCTATGCTACGGGTTCTTTAATGATTTATTTTTTAACTTATCATCGTCGTCATAATCCAATTTTTGTTTTTCTTGTTAGTTTTATTTTTTGTGGCATATTAGAGTATATCTCGGGACTAGGCATGTATATTATTGGTAATGGTCTAAGATGTTGGAATTATAACCAAGAAATTTTAAATTTTGGAAATATCAATGGGTTTGTCTGCTTAAGAAGTGTGAGTTTCTTTGGCTTATCTAGTTTACTTCTCATCTATGGCATTTTTCCACTGTGTTTTCATCTTGCTAGGAAGATGGATAAGAAAACATTTTTAACCATTAGCTTTACCTTATGCTCTATTATCTTATTTGATGAATTTTATAATCTCTTATTTGCAAGAATCTTATCTCTTCCAAGAGCAACAGCTATCTATAAAAAATTAGGAGTTCATTTTGTTCAATTTAAGTGAAATACTGAAAAAAGCCTCACATCTTGATAAGTATTTTTCTAAAAAAAATCCATAATACTAAAAGAAAGGTGGAATGTAATTTGAAAAAAATTTTAAATATTTGTTTGTGTATTTTATTATCTTTCTCTATTATTGGAACAACACTCTATGTATCCTTATCTAATTCAATAACAGAAAAACAAATTAAAGAAAGTATTAAAAAAAATTTATTAACTGGTTTTATTTATGATGAGAGTGGAAATAAAACCGAAATCTTTAATACTATTTTGCGGTTAACTCCTTTAGATGAGGAGACGGTGATTAAATTAATGGAGAATGAAACGGCTAATGATATTTTAACGGATATTGTAAATAGTATTTATGATTATAATTTGACGGGAGATTCTAGTTATAAGTATACTTCTGATCAGATTATTCGATTGGTGGAAGATAATATGGATAAAGTTTTAGAGGAAATTGATTATCCTTTAAGTGAAAAAAATCGAGAAGAGACTTTAGATTATGTAAGAACACATACAGATTATATTATTGATACTATTTATCAAACAGATATAGGAGATTATAGAAAATGATAAATTTTAGGGAAATATTTAATTCTAGTTATAGTTTTATTGGAATATTATTGATATCTTTATTGGTAATGATTATTTTATTGATTAATAGGAATATAAAATATTCTGTTAAGGTGATTGGAAATACTTTTTTAGTATCAGGTATTATTACTTTGGGATTGGATTTTCTTTTGTCGTTATTTTTAAAAATGGTATTGACTTCTTATTATAAAGTAATTATTGAGGTGATTACTAATAATGTATTAAAGGAATGTTTTTATTATTCTATAGTAAGTATTGGATTAGGGCTTGTTTTAAAGGGAATTTTAAAATTTTTGGTTCCTAAAGTTGGATAAAAAGAGAAAGAAGGAATAATATGTATTGTACTTCATGTGGAAAGAAAAGAAATTCAAAAGATAAATATTGTACTTCATGTGGGAAAAAGTTTGAAGATGTTAATCTAGAGGAATCTAGTAGAGAAAGTGGGCCTAAAATTACTAGTTATCCAAGTGAGGTTCCAGTTATTTTAACGGGTGTATTATCTTTAGTATTTTTGCTTGTTCCTTTTATTTCTATTCCTTTAGCTATAATAAGTATTTGTTTGGGAATTGCTTATCAAAGAAAAAGGCATAAATTTAGTGTTGGGTCTGTACTTGGAATTATTACTATTATAATTACTGTGCTTCTTTTCTTATCTACTCTTTTTGTTGTTCCATTGGTTAATGTTATTACTAATAGTGTAGAGGATAATTTTCCTGAAATAGAGGATAGAGAAGATTCTGAGGTGAGTGAATTTGAGATTACGAATTATCGTTGGCAAGGAAATGATGAGAGTATTTTAAGCTTTGAAAATGATCAGTTTGTTTGGCACAAGTCTGATCAAACTTCGTTAGAAGGAAAATATCAAATTTATACTGGAATGGATGTTATTAATTTTATTACGAGTCATTTAGATGAGTTTGGTTGGAGTTCTTCAGAGAGTGATGATTATTTTAAAAAGGGAAGTAGTGCTTTAGAAAATTATTATTTAATTGTTTTATCGTCTAATAGTGAAAAGATTTATTTTATTGGTACTTTAAATGATCGTAAAACTAGTTTGACTTTAGAAGATATTCAGAGTAAAAAAGAAATTATTTTTACCTTAAAAGAAAAAATTGGAAGTATTGATGTTTAAAAAATACTTAAAATTCTTATTTTCTTTTAAAAATTTAGAAAAAAATGAAAAAAAAGAACTTTTTTTTAAAAAATAGTTGTCAAACATGAAAAAGTGTTATATAATGAACTAGACATC
>CAKPLX010000084.1 GCA_934167785.1 uncultured Bacilli bacterium | reverse complement strand
TTAAATCATGTTGTTCTTGTGGAGTTTTTCCTAGCGCATTTCCACCTAACGCTATTACTATTTTACTCATTTTTTCAACGTCTCCAACATTACAGCTTTTATTGTATGTAATCTATTCTCAGCTTCTTCAAATACTCTTGACTGACTAGATTCAAATACTTCATCAGTAACTTCCATTTCTTTTATTCCAAATTTTTCTTCGATTTGTTTGCCAATCGTTGTTTCATTATTATGAAATGATGGTAAGCAATGTAAGAAAATAGCTTCTTTTTTGGCATTCTTCATTACTTTAGCATTTACTTGATATGGACTTAATTGTTGAATTCTCTTTTCCCATAATTCCATTGGTTCTCCCATAGAAACCCATACATCGGTATAAATGGCATCAGCATTTTTTGTACCTTGCATAATATCTTCCGTCATTTCAATTTTAGCCCCAGTTGCTTCTGCAATTTCACGACATTGATTGACCAAATTTTCCTCTGGCCATAACTTGCTTGGCGCACAGCAAACAAAATGCATTCCTAGTTTAGCACAAACGACCATTAAAGAGTTTCCAACGTTGTTTCTAGCATCACCACAAAAAACTAATTTTCTTCCTTTTAAATTTCCAAATTCTTCTTGAATGGTCATTATATCGGCAAGCATTTGTGTAGGATGAAATTCATTGGTAAGTCCATTCCATACTGGAACTTTACTATATTTTGCTAAGGACTCAACGACATCTTGACCAAATCCACGATATTCAATTCCATCATACATTCCTGCTAAAACACGTGCTGTATCTTCAATGGTTTCCTTTTTTCCCATTTGTGATCCGGTTGGTCCTAAATATGTTGCTTCCATTCCAAGATCATGCGCACCTGCCTCAAAAGCACATCTTGTTCTAGTTGAATCTTTTTCAAAAATCATGGCAATTTGTTTTCCTTTTAAATAACGGTGAGATTCTCCGTTCCTTTTTTGTTTTTTTAAAGTTGCTGCAACGTCTAATAAGTGTCTAATTTCTGCTGGAGTAAAATCAAGTAATTTTAAAAAATCTCTTCCTCTTAAGTCTACCATTGTACATCCTCCCTTACTAGTGGCATAGACATACATCTAGGACCGCCTCGTCCACGACCAAGTTCAGATCCATGTACTTCAATTACTTTAATACCAGCTCGACGTAGTGCATCATTGGTAACATTATTTCGGTCATACACAACCACTACTCCTGGAGCAATACATAAAGTATTTGATCCATCATTCCACTGTTCACGTTCTGAAGCAACTTTATCTCCACCAGCACATGGAATTAAAGTAACAGGGTGATGTAAGTACTTTTCTAATATTTCTTTTAAACTTCCCTTTAATTCTTTAACATTTAAATCCTCGAATGTTGTGGGATCAAATCCTTCCGTAATCTCAAATACTTGTAATGTATCTGAAATACCAGGGTGATAAGTGAATGTATATTTATCAATTTGAGTAAACACTGTATCTAGATGCATAAAAGCACGAGATACCGGAATATTGAAGGCTAAAATTGTTTCAATTTTACATCTTGGATCTCTAAAGAAGTTTTTGGCTAACTGATCAATAGCTGCGGGTTCTGTACGTTGAGAAATTCCAACAGCAACTACTTTATCATTAATATTCAAGAAATCTCCACCTTCTGTATGCCAATGATAACTTCTATCATAATATAGTGGACATTCCTTAAAATCAGGGTGATAGCGGAATACATATTCAGCATAGATGCATTCTCTATTTCTTGTAACAGAATACATATGATTTAAATTGGCTCCCCGACCTACACTAGCAAAATTATCTCTTGTAAAATATAAATTTGGCATTGGTGGAGCAATAAATTTTTCTGGTTCTTCAACCAAATCCACTAATGTCTTCTCTACTTCTCTTTTTCTTTTAGGAATATCTCTTATTTGAATTCCTTCCATAGTTTTTAAAACTAACTTTTTTGGATCTTTAATGTTATCTAAAAAATTATAGGTTAATGTACTATACTTAATTGTTGTAATTCCTGCTTCATAAATAAATTGTTTAATAAATTTATCTCTTACCTCTTCATCTTGAGCAATTACTTCACTGACTAAATCTTCTAGATAAACTACTTCAACTCCATTTTCTATTAATGCTTGAGCAAAAGCATCATGTTCTTTTTGAGCATCTTTTAAGTAAGGAATATCATCAAATAATAATTCACTAAGCGTATCTGGTGTTAAATTTAATAACTCATTTCCAGGACGATGTAGTAAAACTTTCTTTAACTTTCCTATTTCACTTGTTACGTAAATACTACTCACATTTTCCTCTCCTTTTCATCTATATTGATAATAAGTCTTCCTATTATCTATCCTAATTATATCAAATTAAAAATTTAAGTAAACACCTTTTCTTATTTTTCATCAATAAAGTTTAAGGTCTATAATATTTGATATAGATTAAAAAATGTTCAAAAAAGACTATCTTATTCAGACAGTCAATAATACTATTTTTATGTGTTAAAACATTCTTTTGGTTTTTACTTTGCTCTTTTCCTTGATTAATTCTCGTGACTTTTCAATTATTTGGTCCATCATTTCATCAATTACTTTAATCGTTTTAGACATTCTTGATAATTCTAGCCTCATCTCATCACTAACATTCTTATGATAACATAACTTATGTTCTAAACTTGCCCACATATCCATGGCAATTGTACGAATTTGAACTTCAACTTTAACATACTCTGTTCCGCCTTGTAAAAAAACAGGAACTCCTATTAGCAAATGATATGCCCGATAGCCACTAGGTTTGGGATGCTTAATATAGTTTTTTTCATAAAATACTTTTAGTGTACTACTTCTTTTTAATAAGTCAACAATTTTGGGAATATCACTTTTAAAAGAACATACAATCCTAAACCCCACTATGTCATTAATATTTTCAATTGATTTTAAATTTTTTGACTCACGCTGTAATTTTGAGTTAATAGAATCAATTGATTTTATTCTTCCCTTAACATGTTCAATTGGATTAACTTCATTATTTTCACGGTACTCATCTTCTATTGTTTGGGTAATTACTTCCATGTATTGTAATGCTTTTTCGTATTTCCAATGATCTTTTTCATATTGCGCATTATTCATAAAAGAAGTATTATTTTTTTGTTTTATTTCTCTAAATGAAGCTGTCTTAGCAAGATCATTTAATCTTTCATCTATTTTTTGGGAAAAGATGGCAATTTTATTTATCTCAGTACACATTTCGTAAGGAAGTTCAATTCCTTTTTTGTACCATATTTTATGTTCTAGGCTTGCCCACATATCCATAGCAATTGTACGAATTTGAATTTCCGCTTTTACTTGTTCAATTTTTCCTTGAAAAAGAACTGGAAGCTCAATGTTCATATGATAACTCATATAACCATTCTGCTTTGGGGTATCAATATAATTTTTACAATTTAATATTTTTATTTCTGGATCCTGTTTAATAAATTCGATCACATTTTCCATATCATCTAGAAACGAACAAACAATCCTTGCTCCAACAACATCATTTAATAATCTAATATTTTCTATTGTTATAGGTAAATCTTTTTTTTCTAGTTTTTCTTCTATACTATCTTTTTTCTTAATCCGATACTTAAGATGCTCAATTGGATTATTTTCTCCGTATATTAGATTTTCTTTATTAGCAGATTCTGTTGTTGAATTTGCTGTTAGAAATGCTAACTGCGTTGAATAGGATTCAATTTTATACTTTAATTTCTTCATCGCAATTTGATATAGTGCATCTAGTTGAATCATATCTTGCTCCATTGTTGTCATCACGCCTACCACCTTCACATTTTTATTGAATTTTTATTATATTCTTTTTGGACATGGACAAATATTATACTACATCTAACGGACTTTGTCTAGTGTTTTATGATAAAATATCACTTTTTAGTTAACTTGTAGATTTTTATTGAAAGTGCACAATTAATGTGCAATAAGTTTTAGAAACATATATAATATCTTCTTAAGCAAT
>CAKPLX010000083.1 GCA_934167785.1 uncultured Bacilli bacterium | reverse complement strand
CCTTTAGTGGATTTTTAGCCCCACCCTCATAAACTTAAGTACGACTAGAATAATGCACCATCAATTAATATTATACAAGATTTTTTGAAATATTCCAATTGCTTTTTTGGTTTCTTTTTGTTTGTTTTAGATTTTAGTATCTAAAATATATTATTTTTCTCTTGTTTTCTGATTATTTCTAATTTAATCTCTGTTTTTAATCAATTTTGCTTATATATTCTATAATTTCATCTACACATTTATCTACATCTATATTTTCAAAACGTTTTGTTATTTGACTTTCTTGTATTTTTTCTTCTGAAAAATCAACACTATCTGCAAGAAATCTTCTACACATTTCTTCATATTTAGGCTTTTCTTGTTGCCTTTCTCTTTTTAATGCTCTTTCCAACCTAATTCCATCATCCACTTCTATATATATTGGGATTACATTAATTTCATCATCATTTTCAAAGTAGTTTTTTACCGCATTATAAGATTCTAATGTTCCTTCCATTAATAAATCTTTTTGTTTTTCAAATTGAGAATCTTTTATTGTTGCATATGTCCATGGTCCATATACAGTATTATAAGTTCTATATTCTATAATATTTTCTTTTTTTTCTTTTAAATTATATTCCATTTTTTCGTTGCTTAAAAAATTATAGTCTATACCATCTTTTTCTCCTGTCCTAATTGGCCTTGTTGTGTATAAAACATATGGTTCTACATCTATTTTTTCTTTTAATATTTTATATATTGTATCTTTTCCTACTGAACTTTTTCCTATTAAATATACTATTTTCATTTTTTATTCCTTATCCTTTTTATCTTCTTCTTTTTCTTCGTTTTCGTCATTTATTATTTTATTTATTGAATTCATTATATCGTCCATATTTTCGTCAAAATCATCTTTTATTCGGTTAAACATTTTCATACCTCCCATATTATTGTACCATTTGTAGGTTTGGATTTCAATTAAATTGATATTATTTTTTATTTTTAAAAATTAAAAATGATTTAAAATCATTAATTTATTAACCAAAAATGAAAAAGCTACTTTTTACAGCAGCTTTTTTCATTTTGCATAAAATTGTATTTTACCAATTGCAGCATTTGCATTAATCAATGTTCCATCTGTCAATTTAGCACTATTTACAGTAATTCTATAATATCTATATCGTTTAGAAATATCGTTTACCACATATGTTTTTCCTTGCATAGAATCATATTTATCATTAGTATAATTACCCAATAAATCCCAATTTTCACCATCTAATGATCCGTTAAGTGAAAAATCACAAATTGCATTTACATAATTAGAATATGAATAAAACCTATTATATACCTCAAATTTATATACTAATACCGGATTATCAAATTTATATTGAATCCATGCTGGTAAACCTTTGCTTAACCACGCATCTGTATTCGAAGATAAAGTTCTATTAAAAGCTTTCCAAGATGCATATGAAGAACTTTCTTCAGAACTAGACGAAACCTCTCCTGAAGGTGTATTATAACCAGTCATAACAGGAACATTAATTGGGTTTGATTCATCAAGTCCAGCTAATGCATTAGAATTATTAAGTATTGCTGATAACCAAATTGTATTAGTTTCTATTTTTTCTTCTGTACTACCAAATATATATTTAGAAATATCAGTGGTTTCACCAATCGTTTTCATCGCAACCTTACTATTTACAACAAATGGCATTATATCACTTGTACTATTTATAATGTAATCAATATCTTCCTTCTTATTTAATACTTTTTCAAATATAATTTTGTTATTAACTATCTCATCTATGCTAAAGCCAATATCTAACAATTTATTCCATGTATTTTTATCATTCCAATTATCAGAAGCAGAACTTAATTTAATTCCATCAATACTTGCTAATTGTAATGAACTATTTATCTCAAATTCATATGGATACTTTTTTAATTTTGTATATATAGATGATACTCCACTAACATTTATTTTTTCTAAACTTGCACTTTTTTTACTTGTTTTTAATACATATTCCATATCATCATCTTCACATAATTTATCTGCTAAATATTGTAAATTAGGTAATTGTTTTTTTTCTGCATAACTATCTATTTGAATATCTGTTATTTTCAAATTTATTGTTTCCGTTGCTTGACTCCTTGTTGTTTCTGATTTGGCTTTTTCAGCATTTTTTAACAATCCATTTTGTGTTAATGCTGTTATTGCTACTCCTGCTAAAATTAATAAAATTATTATTGTTATTACTAATGCAACTAATGTAATACCTTTTTCCTTATCTCTCATTTACTTTCTCCAATCTATTTTATCTAATACCAAATATATATGTTGGAATTGCTCTTGTATTGCTTACATCAGAAGATGATAATGATCTATTCAAACCTCCTCCAATAGTAATTTTCGAATCATCACAAGAAACAATTCTATAATTTACATCTTTATAATTATAAGCATAAACAACATCAAGAGATGTAGAAGTATTTTTCGAAACATATGTATAACCACATATGCTTTTATACTGATTACTATAATACCCTAATATTATTATTTCAGTATATTTACTTAAATCAGCATTTATTGTTTGTGGTTCAAAACTACTTCCAGTATTTTCATTTTTCCATATTAAATCTGTATCTTTTTTATACAACTCATTTAATGCATCTTCTACACTAATGGTATTTCCATTAGATAATGTATAATTTATATCTTTTGCCATATAATTATATGTAGCATATACACTACAAACTCCGACTATTATCGAATTTAATAATAAAATTAAAATTATTTTAAATTTCTTTTTCATTTGTCTTTCCTCCAATTTTTATATAATTTTTTCCATATTTTTTAAATTATATTCAATACAAAATATATAATTATTAGTACACTACAATTTTATAAATAAAACAGAAATAAGTCAATATGACATACGAAAATATTTCTTTTTATTGCCAAGTATCTTAAATAATAAAGATTGACATATCAGTAAATATTGTATAAAATATTAAAAAAAGTAAAAGCTAAAACCAAAGATGAGGTGGTATAAATGAAAAATTTAGAAAATCAAATTTCTAATCTTTTAAAAGAAATAGAAATAATGATTAAAAATGACGACAAAAACAATATTGAAACTAAAAGAAAAGAACTTGATTTATTGATAAAAGAATATCTGAAAGATTTCAAATAGAATTTAAATAGTATATAGTACAAATATAATTCATTTATACAATTTAAAAATTTTGATAATATAAACAAAAAAGTTAGGTGGTATAAATGAGAAAAGCAAGTTCAATAAAAATCGGTAAAAATATACAAAAAATTAGAAAAAGCAATGGCTATACTCAAGAAAAACTAGCAGAAGGAATTGAAGTTTCTGTTAGATATATAAGTGATATAGAACAAGATAAGTCTAAACCATCTTATGAAGTTTTAATAAAAATTTGCAATATTTTTAAAATTGGTTTAGACCAAATCTTTTGCAAGTATATAAATACTAAAGAAAATAAAAGTATGGAATATTCTTTAGCTGGTTTTGATAAACTTTCAAAAAGAGATAAAGAAACTATTGAAAATTTAATAATATTTTTTAATAAGAGCAAAATGTAATTATTTCCTATAAAAAACTTTTCAATATTAATAGAATTTAATATTGAAAAGTTTTTCTTTATGTGTACTGCAAAAATATACAAAATAAATTGAAAAATGACCCAAAATATAATATAATAAAATCATAATCAAGGAGGCAAAAATGAAAAAATTTGAAAAATATGCAGCAAATGAAAATAACCCAAATTGGGACAAAATAATATCAAGACAATCCCCACTATACAATAGAAATAATTTTATGAGAAGTGAATTTGAAAGAGATTATACAAGAATAATACATAGTACAGCATATAGAAGATTAAAACATAAAACACAAGTATTCTTTTCACCGGAAAACGACCATATTTGTACAAGAATAGAACATGTAACACATGTAGAATCTATCAGCTACACAATTGCTAAAAATTTAGGTTT
>CAKPLX010000082.1 GCA_934167785.1 uncultured Bacilli bacterium | reverse complement strand
GAAAAGGAATGAGCTGATCATAGATATTCGAAATACATACGAAAAGGAACCCTGTATGGACAAACAGGGGGAATTTATGACAGGCAAGGCAGATGGAGAAAAACATGGCTTTGGAATTAAATCTGTAAAAAAGGCAGTTGAAAAGTATGATGGAAATGTTGTTTTTGATATGAAAGAAGGTGTTTTTGAGGCCGTTGTAATCATTCATCTTGGCTGAAATATACAAAACAGCTGCTGGGAAAACTGCCAATTATTACATGAAAACGGTTAATTATGACAAGTGTGAAAAAAAGTCTTTTTAATATGTTATGATATCAGCGGATTTCGAATGTTTGAGAATTGCGGGAGCTGCTTTGCTGCAGAGAGATTCGTGAATATCAAGTCAGGAGCAAATATGATAAAAATACAGAGATACGTGATTATAATGTGTCTGATTATCTGTATGACCGGATGTGGACAGATAAAGGAGCAAGGTAATCCATATTTTTATGACAGGGAAAATACAGAGCTGAATGCTGTATTAACATACTATGATGATGACTCTATAGTTAATCGCGAGGGTTCATTAACCATGCATCCGGTAAAAAAATATGAGGATGGAGAGGTGTATAAATTATCTGTTGCAGATGAAAGAAATATTCGGGATTTTTTAGATGATGACCGGTTGAATATATACTTTTATGTGATGGATGACAAAATTTACCGCCTATGGTCATATGTTTGTCAGGATGAAAAGGTGATCCGCTTTTACAATGATGATGAATTGTTTGTTAAGTACCTGGATACAGATGAAAAACTGATCAATAATGGAGAACTTGTCTGCTGTACCGAAAATATGGATGATGAATTGACGGAAGAGACAGGCGAAATAGATGTTGTCATGACACGTCAGAATGATCGGGTGATTTATAGCAGAACAGAGCTGCGGGAAGACGGAAGCCTTCATTACTATGAAAGTTTTGTATGGGAAAAAGGAAAAGGCTTAGTCGAATGCATGAGCGGATTTGGTGAGATGTCGGATATTTTATACATGGAAGATATAAGCCGGAAATAATTCTGTGTTAAAGGGTGAGCGTATAGGGTATGAAAAAGAAATGGAACACACTAATAGTTGGTTGTCTGATGCTAATTGTCATTTTGACAGGTTGTAGAGCAGCTATGGACGATACCGAGAGTGAGGTTTTAGAAAAAGAAGATACTGAAACTGCTGTGCCTATAGATCCATCAAAAATCATATTCTCGTCTGATAAGGATATGGATATTACCGTTTCCGAGGTAGACATTGAAACAGGCAAGGAAGAAGAGTGGATTGTCACGAATGTTTATGGTGATAGAAATTTATTCTGTTGCGATTATAAAGATTCTGATATTTATTATTTATTTACATACAGGCCATCATATGAAGAGTGTAGGGAAATTCTGCTTTTTGATGGAGATAAGCACTATTATATTACAGGGGATGATATAGATACCTATAAAAAGACATTAGTAAAATTGGGACAAATAAATCAAGTTACCTTTGTTTTTGGATTTTATGCCGAAAAAGATGAGGACACTATGGATTTTCAGAATGTGATAAGGCGTGGCGAAAGTATACGAGGAACATTTACACAATCTGACAGTAACGATGTGTTCAGTTATGAAGGAACGTTGAAGAAAGAAGAGGGAATTGTAAAATATGCTTCTAAGCGAGAACATGAACAACCTGAATATGGTTTACATCTAAACCTTTATTGGAATGGAGTTAAAATTCAAGAGCTTAGAGAGTTTATATATGATTATATAGTAAAGACAAATTATCTTTATGAGGTTGAGGTTCATGATTTCAATCATGATGGTTTTCTGGATATCGGGATTAAGATATTTGGAGTAGAAAAAGGCGTGTATGCAAAAAATTACTATATATATGATCCGTCAGCTAAGGAATTTGTCCTGGTTCCAGTAGCAGATGATCTGGGAATAGGTTTTCGAGGAGAACATGAATTAGATGATGGACGCTTTTATATGGTAAGTGGGGCCTATGCTGATGAAACCAGAATGAAGGGTGTTGTGCTGCTATGGCAGTGGAACCAATATAAAATCGAAAAATTTGCAGAAATAGAATATTGTTTTACAGATGAAACCGGAGACCGGTGGACAGCTTGTGTGACCGGCTGTGATGCCAATGGTAATGTCATAGGAAAACGCCATATTTCAAGTAATACCGATGACTGGGATGCTGTGTGGATGGAAGCAGAGAGATATATGCTCATTGGCTGTGGAACTGTGTGGAATGGTCTTCATCTGGAATTAAACAATACAGTTGGAATGAATTTTATCTTTCAGCCGATAAGTGAAGGCACAGTACTTCACGGAAAGATCAGACATGATGATGCAAAAATTAAAAAAGACACAAAAGGCGACAATAGTCAAACCCAAAGCGTGGTAAGGAATGCAAATGCAACAGTACATGATTCTGATTCGGATTTTGAAATAACTTTGGGAACCCTGTTTTCCGATTTTACATACGAGGAGGAAATTTCGTCAGAGGTAGTGAACAATCGGATTGGCACCGTTGAGGTAGATGGTAAATACCATGACTGGTACTTCCATGATTACGGAGATATTAGTTTATATACGACGGATTACAATGAAATTACCGGAGATATGTCAGGGCATAATGTGTATATCATGCAGATTGTATTACATACACCCCGATTTGAAACGGCACGGGGAATCAGTGTTGGGGCAGGAGTGACTGAATTGAAAGATGCTTATTGGGATGGGCTGATCTATGATAGAAGGGAAGAGAGCTACCAGTACATAGAAGATGGTATTAATATTTCTTTTTATATAAAAAAAGGAATTGTCAAAGAGATAAGTATATTTTATGCAGAAGGGAGGTCTTAATATGGGTTATCTTTATTATCTGACCGGGCGGCTGGCTGCGATATTAGTGGCAGTTGTCATTGTGGGAGGATTTATTGTAAGAGCTATCAAAAAAGATAATAAAAAAGATGGAGAGGATAAGTAAATTATGAAGAAAAGAAATATTTGTATGATTTTATTGTGTCTGTGTGCATTTTTATTAAATGGTTGTGCAGGCAGCGAAGTGACGAAGGAAATGGATTATGGTCTGGTGTGTGGCAAGGTGGAGAACAATGTTTATTCCAATGATTATTTTCAGATACAATGTGCTCCGGATGATAATTATGTGTTTTTAGATGATGATGAAGTTGCTGAGATATATCAGACAGTAAAAGAGGACCGGGATCCCGATTTTTATGAAAAGCTGTTGATGGAAAATAAGATGGCTGTTGTTGCCATTGCAGTTAATCCGGACGAGGGTAAAACCATGGTTATCAATGTAGTAGATATTGGAAATGGTGACCTTACGCCTGACGATATTATGGAAGCTGGCAAAGAAGAGGCTGGCCCGGATGGTGTTGAGGCTGTTTCGACAGAGGTGGAAACATGTGATTTCCTGGGGGAAGAAAGCGCTTGCCTGAGATTTCATGGTATTCAGGATGGGAATGATGTTTATCAGCAACACAGAGTTTATATCAAGGATGGATATTATATTCAGATCTGCATGTCCAGCTATAATAAGGACGAGACAGATGACATGTTTGCGGCTGTTAGCAAAATAGAAGAATAAAATAGTATATATCCTGTGTTTTGTTATTTCATATTTGACTCTGATTGGGATAGCTAACATATATAAATTCAAATATTTGATGGAACATCAGGAAATATTATCACAATATATGTCTGAAAAAAATAGGTAGTTAAGGATAATTATGAAAAAGAAAAAACACAGATTGTTTTTTTATTTCCTTCTGCTGGTGTTTCTGGTAATAGTGGTGATTTACGTAATGATGCATCACAAAGATGAAAAAAGTGATGAAAAATCAGAGATAGAAGAGGTTGCCAACACAGCCTCCCGGATATATCCGGATGCCGATTGTTATGTGGATGATTTAACAGACGCAGATAAAGCTTTTTTGGAAAATTATTTTTACGGTATCTGGC
>CAKPLX010000081.1 GCA_934167785.1 uncultured Bacilli bacterium | reverse complement strand
TCTGTAGCTGTAGCAAATGTTCGTAAGTAAGGAATTAACTGCTCTTCATACATCACCACTGCCATCGAGAATGGTAAACCAACATACATAGGACCGCGTTCTGGATCCTGTGATGGTATGATAACAGAACGACCAGATCGTCCTATTATCTTTTTCTGCAAAGTCTCTCTGATTTTTCCGTGATTCTTTGCACTTGTCTGGTCACTGTTTTTTCCTGTAAAGTACTCCAAAGCGTTAACATATTGCTTCTTAGAACTCTTTACAGATGATAATCCTACTAAATTCTTAATAGCGTTGTAAATATTTAACTTCAGATTTTCACTATTGCTCAGCTTAACATCATCCACTGCATGTAAAATAGCTTCATAGTACACATCGAAATCGGACTTAGTTACACGACCTTTAATCTCAGCATTGCTTCGATAAATAGCCGGCATAACTGGGTACGACGAAATCAAATAATCTGTCAATTCAGAGCCATTTGCAATAAACTCTTCCATCATTGTCTGAGCCTTTAATAAAGCAAACGATGAACGATGATCTTCAAGATATTCGTATACTGCACTAGGATCCGAATCATCAAATAACTTATCAATATGATCAGACAATGTATCATTAATACCAATAGATAAAGATTCACCACGTGCTGCAGCGCGCAACTCCTGTTGAGATAAAACTCTTTGCTTTTGTACAGAATTACGAGACAAAATCTTATAACGAAGTTTATCTAAAGCTCCCTTCACACTATAGTGACGGAATACCCAACTAATAGCAGAAAAGCCTGTTTTGAAACGAGCCTTATTCTCCTCATCCAGTTGAGCATATCTTTCTGGTGTGATAATCAAAAGATGTACAAGTACATCTTCATCACAAAATACAAATTTCTTGCACTGAATAATATCCCCCAGCAGTCCAGTATTTGCAATTTTATCAGAACGACTCCACTTTAATTGCTCATATGTTGTTGCTCTAGGGCAACTAGGAGTTACTTCTTTACATAAAAACAAAGTAGCTAATCTACTCTTCTCGACCCAAATAGGATGAATGATTTCAGTGTGAAGATCAATCCAACCCCATTTCTCACGGTCTACAAATTTAGCAGCAATATTAGCATTTGTACCGAAGATTTTTGTACTATGCAAAGACTCTTTAGTTACGTCTGTAGGAGATAAAGCTTTTATCGCCGCATCCTTCAAAGGAAGGAACTCATAATAAGTTATACCGTCTTTATCAACTTTAGTATTTATATCTGCTCCAAGGATACGTAACAAGGTAAGCATCATAACATCATTATGATTTTCTCCCTGTACATGGACTTCGTACGGATTATTATCCAGCGCTGTCGATAAGTAATCTCTAGCCTGTCTATCATCAGACATAGTTGTTTGCAGTTCCTGTAAAACTTTGCTTGCTCCTATTGATTCCAAGCACCAAGATTCCATCTCACCAAAACTCTGACCACCATTCAATTTTGAAGAAGACTTTGCTTGTAATGTTACTGAGTTTACGCCATGCTGCAAACCGACAGCATGTATATTCTTCTTTGCCATATGCACTAACTTGTACATATACTGATAACCTACATTGATAGGACGCTCAAATTCTTTTCCTGTTCGTCCATCAACTAACATAATAGGATGTATGTTCTCCTGTTTAGCTTCATCCAAAGCGTACTGTAAACTATCTGGATGAAATGGACTTACTACAGCAATCTCGTCTTTCTTAACTGTGGCTGCTGCAAGAGTAACCTCAATGATCTGCGTAATATTCATTCGGCTAGGAACACCAAGTGGATTTAAAATAATATCAATCGCTCTTCCTGTTTTCGGATCATAAGGCATCATTTCTTCAGGTACAATTCTTGCAACTACACCCTTATTACCGATACGTCCTGCAAATTTATCAGCTTCTTCTCCAGTTGATCTTGAAGCTAAGTAAACTTCTGCTACAGGTCCATTTGGAGTCTTCACAATCTTAGAAGAAATAACCTGCCCACTAACGTATGGACTTAATTTTGTTGCATTATAGCGATTATGTGACCGCTTGATATTTTCGCGCACAGAACTATCCGAGATCTTTTTGTATACAACTGTATCACCAGGGAATAAGTAAGTGCCTACCTTTGGTAACCCATTAATATTAAAATTGTTAATAGGTTCTCCATTAGCTGAATTACGTGGTGCTTCAAAAACTTCCTTTCGAGAACTAGTATCTAATAATTCAACGGCTTCTTTGTGAATCATAATAGAAGTCACTGTATCATCTGCAACAATAGCTGATGAAATAACAATACCATCATCAATAGATGAACTCTCGTATGTCTTAAATGCTACACAGTAATTATGCCCCAAGGCTATGCTACCCTTGAGTTGCTCATTATCTACTTTCAAAGAACCATAATCCATTATACCGGATAACTTGTATTCTTTTGTGTCGTAAGACGAATTATATGCTACTACATCGTTGTTCTTGTAATAACCACCATTTATTCCATTGATTTTGTATGAGAACATATCACTCTTTAGTGTATTCTGCCCAAAAGGGATCTCCAAGTATAACTCGTTATTTAATCCCGAAAGCTCTACATCTTTTAAGGCAATTACTAATAAGGTAAGTTTACGTACTTTCTGCCCATTTGCGATTTGTGTAAGCTGCAAATCACTATTAAGCACAGCTTCTTTATATTGTGCCAAGTCTGGACAATTGTATACCTGCTCTTCATAGTATTTACTGAGAAGATCTGACGCTTTGTATGCTCCGGTATCTAATAAACTTTCGACGCCAGTACAAACTCTAGGACGTTCAACTCTGGTTGTCGATACAGCCTGTTTCTGCTGGTTACATGACATCTGTATACGTTTACCTGCAGCAAAATTTAAAAAAGGAATACACCCAGTTGTTGGTGATAAATCCTGCAAAGGGCTATATTCCTTATAGCTGATATCATTCACACCTACATAAGCAGGCTCTCCTTTGTATCTAGCCTTAATCTGCTTTTTTGGTGTACCATCTTCATTCACAAAAGTTTCATCCCAAGAAGCCACATATACATCTGCTTCCTCTGTAGCTGTAAGATAGCAAACATTACCAGTTTCCTTACCGTTTTTAACTTCCATATAAGGCGCTAACAGGTAGCCATCCTCATCTTCTCTCGCTAAGATTGTTCGATGATGTACCTTACCAATCTTGCTAGACTCCGGCGAATCGTACGGATCTAATCGACCAAACTGCAAGCCATGAACACTGATTAAGCTATCTGTAGTCGTCCGTCCGCTGTTCTTATTTGTAACCTTGAAATCCTTAGCTACAAAAGAAATGACATTATTCAAATCTGATAACTGCGATTCAGTGTTCTTTACATCTCTAAGAGCTTTGATCAAAGACTGCTTATCCATTACTCCACTAAAGTCAGATAATGCTTCTATGATCTTACTATCCTTACCGCTATCACAGATAATATCCAGCTTACTATTCAGCTTATTGATGAAGCCATTCAAATTGATTGTAAGCAACTGTACTGCTTTCCTATCAAAAGGAACTACAACCTTATCAGTCAATTCATCAATATCGCTGTAAAATTCGTAGCCATTTACATTATTTGCAAAAATAGAATAAGCGGCAAATAAATCATTCATTGTCAAGACAGAACCATCACTTCTTGAGATCGTGATAACTCTGCTATTCTTACTGCGATTCTTAGCAACCTTGATAGATTTTAGAGAGGTAGCGTTTAATGCGCGCAAAGTTTCTAAATCCAACTGAGTGTAAGCCTTCAAAGACATACCATCACAGTTGATTGGTTCCGCTAAATAGTAGCCTAATGCTCTGAAATTGAATGATACAAACTTCTGTAAAGAATAAACTTTACCCTTGAAACTTACCTTTATGCAATCAATTGCTGAATTATCAATCTTCTCAAGAATAGGAGCAGTTAAGACAGTTCCGATCTTCAAGGTCTCATCAAATAACTCAACGTCTTCTGCAAGAATCTGATTCAGAGCTCTGCTTCGGAAAGACTGAGTATAATCGAATCGCTTCTTATACCC
>CAKPLX010000080.1 GCA_934167785.1 uncultured Bacilli bacterium | reverse complement strand
GAAATAGATAAAAAAACTAGAGATATTTTTGCACTTACAAATAGAGGCATTATAGCTACTTTTACTAATTTACCTGAGTTTATAAATAATATTAAGAGCGATTATAAGAATTGAAAGAAAACGAGGTGGTAGATAATGAAAGAATTGTTAAAAGTAATATCTAAAAAATTATTGTTATGGTCTATTTTTTTTAACACAATATATTCTATAGCAGATTATGGTGAAGCTTTTGCATTATCATATTTTGGGACTAGCCCTTTAACACTAGATAAAATAATAAAACTTACTGTTGCAGTTGTAATTGCCTATTTAATAATGCTAATGACAAGTAAAATAGCATCATATATAGATAATGTTAATGAAGTGAAGTCAAAAACAGCAATTCAAAAATATTATTTTGAAAAAGTACAATCTATGACAATGGAAAAAATTGCAGAAACTCATACAGGTTATATACATACACTAATATTAGAAGTTTCAGATTTATTTATGAATTTAGTATGGCTTATTGCAATAAGTGTATTACCATTAATTATAGGAACAACATCAATACTTTTAATGGTTTGTAAACAATCAATTATAACAGGTATAATTTGTTTAGTAATTGGATTTTTAGCAGTATATTTAAAATATAAAATGATGAGTAAAAAACAAAAATATGATAAACAAGTTAGAAAAGAAAAATCAAGATACAATGCAACATTTATAGATTTTGTTCAAAATATTATAACAGTAAGAAAATTAAACATAAATGAATTTTGCAAAAATAAAATAGGTGAAAATAGTGAGCAATATTTAAAATCAACAAAGGTGAACGAAATAAAAAGATCTTATATGAATGCAGTATTTACAGGATTAATGAATTTATTATATGTTGTTGTATTAATTAGTACAATAATTATGGTAAAGAATGGTGAAGATGGTTTACCTTATTTATTATTTTATATGGCTGCATTAGGAAAATTATATATAGAACTTAATAATATTGTAAAATTAATTGATATTACAGTTAGATTTAAAGGAGCAAAAGAGCAATTAGATAACTATTTTAAAGGTAGTACAAAAGTTGAATTAATAGATAAATATAATAATGTTAAACTTACAAATGTTATTTTTTCATATACAAAAGATTCAACGAAAATTAAAATACCAGAATTCATTTTAAATAAAGGTGATAAAATCAGCATTATGGGTGAATCCGGTCAAGGAAAAACAACGACAATGAATATTTTAGCTGGTTTATTTCCTTTATCAGAGGGAGAATTAAAAATAGATGGTAAAACTGTAAAGAATAAAAGACTTGATCTAGTATTTGTATCACAGGAAGTTGACTTGTTTGATTTAAGCATAAGAGATAATTTATGTTTAGGAAAAGAGATTCCAGAAGAAAAAATAATGCAGTTACTTGATGAAGCAGGATTGATGAATTGGTATAAAGAATTGCCAAATGGACTTGAAACAATGGTGGGAGAAAAAGGAATAAAATTATCAGCAGGTCAAAAGCAAAGATTAAATTTAATTAGAGGAATATTAATAGATAAAAAATTATATTTTTTTGATGAGCCTACATCTAATTTAGATGCTTTATCTGAAGAAAAGATAACAAATATGATTAAAAAGTATTTAAAAGATAAAACATATGTAATTGTAACACATAGACCAAAATTGAAAGAATTATGTAATAAGCATTATTCATTTGATAATCATATGATGAAAGAGATAATAACAGTATAATTAATATATACAACAATTTAAAGATCAATATAATTAAGGAAAAGTACATGAAGAAGTGAAAAATAATGTTAAGTCCTAAACAAAATATAAAAAACAAATAGGAGTTGAAAATATGAATAGTGATATAAAAATAAGAAAAGTAAATCAAACAGATGCAACTAAATGGTTTAAATTTGTTAATAAGGTATGGAGAAGTGCATATATGAATATTTTTCCAGAAGAGGTTTTCTTAGAAAAAGAAAAAAATGTTGAAGAGAAAGAAAAAAATTTTAATAAAAAAATATTTAATGACAACAGAAATATTGCACTAGTTGCAGAATATAAAGGAGAAATTATTGGAATAATGCATGGTTCAATTAATTCAAATTATGAACATTTTAATGTAAAATATGCAGATTTAATTGGATTATATATAGATCCTGATTTTCAAGAAAAAGGAATAGGTAGTAGCTTTAAGAGAATGTTTGAAGAATGGGCAATAAAAAATGGTGCAACTAAATATGTAATTGGAGTATTAAAAGACAATCATAAAGCAAGAACTATATATGAAAAATGGGGTGGTAAATTATCAAATTATGAAGAGGATTTTTATAAATCAGGTGTTGCTTATAAAGAAGTATTTTATACATATGATTTATTTAATGATATAAAATATAAAAACGAAAATTTTAATTTTGCATATAGAGTGTCTGCAATTATGTATAATGAAGATGAAACAAAAATTCTTTTATTTTATGGAGATGACATGGATTTCTATATGTTGCCTGGCGGAAAGGTTAAGGAACAAGAAAAAAGCATAGATGCAATTAAAAGGGAAATTTATGAAGAACTAGGATATAAAAATTTGGAATTTAAATTTGCAGGAGTAAGTGAAGAATTAATTTCTGAAAAAGATAAGTTCATTCAAGAAATAACTATAACATACAAATGCAAATATAATGGCGATATCAAAGAAAAATCTTTTAAAAGTAAAGAATCAGATTGGATTAACTTTAAATGGGTAGAAATAAATAAGTTAGATGAATTTAATATCTACCCTAGTAAAGTTTCATCAATTGTAAATAAAAGTAGTAATCATATAGTAGAAGAAAAAAATAAATAGTTTTACGATTACTCGTAATAATAACTCGAAAACCAATTAGTTAAGGAGGAAATTCAATATGGCAGATTACACAATTTATTCAAATGGAATTTGGAAACGGATGTTAGAAAAGTACCCAGATTTAAGAGAAGTAGCTATTGAATGTGGATGTGAGAACGACCCACAAAAAGCACAGAAAATAAGACAACAATTTAGCCGTTCTTGTGAAATTGAAGTATTATCTGAGACAGAAAGAAAATTAGCTAGTAAATTGGTAAGTATAGAATTCTGTGAAATATTCTTTTTAAAGCATATTACATTTTTTTATTAATTTGAATAAAATTGAGTAGAGTAGGGAAGGATAGCCATTTTTTTAATGTTGTAGATTTATATTTAATATAATAAAAAAGACATAGAAAAATTTTGTGCAAAGTTTTACAAAATAAAATTTATTTAATATTTATAATTAAAAATTTTTAAATTTAAATATAAAATAAAAAAATATTATATTTGAAATTTTAAAATTTAAAAAATTACAAATTAAAGATTTTAAAATTTATAGAATTTTTTAAAACGAACATTTGTTGATTGCAAATTTTAATGTTTAGTTTTGCAATTAATATATATTTAATTATTATAATTTAAACTTACGAAAATCAATTTTAAACCAATTACAATATTGCAATATTAAATTTGTTGTTTAATATTTGGGCGAAATATTGATAATTCTGAGTTTGAGAGATTTTAGATAAAAAATAACCAAATTTTTTATACTTATATAGGTATATAAAAAAATGTAAAAATACTTCAAAAAATAGACGCACGAGAATCGATTTTAAGCCGTTTTTATTTTTAAGGCTTATAATTTGTTGTTGGTAAAATACGGCAAATATGGAGAAATAGGCATTTTGAAGATTTTTGGAAAATTTATATAAAATATAATATGAAATAAAAATAATGAAATTAAATTTTAAATAGAAAAATTATTTAGATGTAAAATTATAAGGATAAATTATAAAACAGATTTAAAATTGATTTTAAAAATAAATATCTTGGACTAGACTAACATTATTACAAATAATAAATGATAAAGTAATAATGTTAGTCAAATGATAGCTATAAAATAGCTAGTAAAGCCGTTAAGGCTAGTAGTTACAAGAACTTGTGGGTAGGACCTTGATAAGGGTTCTATTATTTTGCTCCTATCTCTTATTGCACAAAACTTTGATAATACAAACCAAATGTCATCTGTTTTTGTGTTTATCTGGTTACATATATATTATAT
>CAKPLX010000079.1 GCA_934167785.1 uncultured Bacilli bacterium | reverse complement strand
GTACACTGCCGCACTATAAAAACCTTAAAAAGATATACCTGCCGAGAAGCCTTGAAAAAATAGATGACGGGGAGCTTTTTGTTGACCTGATAAAAACGCTTTTCGAGGGCAAGACGTTTTATGTAAACAAGGACAGCTATGCCGAGGAGTATATGAAAAAAGAGGGGCTGAGTTATGAGGTCATTTAAACCTTTGGAGGTGAGAATATGCCGTTGAATATAATTTTAAAATGCGGATATGATCGTAAATTCAGCCCAGAGGAATGCAGGAAGGACGATGCTTCTTATGTTGTAAGCAAGCTGACGGAAAGTTACTATAAGAATTTTATTGATGGGAGAAAAGATTATGAAGCTTCTCTCAAGTCGGCAAAGTATATAATGGAATATTTGTATTTAGTAAAAGGCAAGTTGGTGGGCAACCATGGATACTGTACGGCTGATGTTAGACATAGTCCGTATGAAGGCTATAGAGCCAATATCAGGTTTATTTTTGACATGGATATAGTGGTTATAGACCGAATAGCGTCGACAATGTTTTATACAAAACGCACAGAATTTGTTGTGTATGCTGACGGCATGTTAAGCGACGATTTTTTCAGGTGGGCAGAGGCAACGGAGCTTAATGGTACGATACATTTGCATTTCAAACCGGAGTTTACTGAACTATGTTATCGCAATGAGCTTATAGAAGAATATGGCCCTGATCCTTACAAGGACTTTATGGCGCTGGACTCTGAGAGCGAATCAGAAGAATATTATTACTATGAGTGTTATCTTGATTATAAAAAGGAAACTAAACATTCGGCGGCTCATATAAGGCGCTGTGCCGATGGCAGTATCGAGTTCACCAGGATACCGTGGGCTGGTCATTCCCCGGAAACGGAAACTTTTGATGTTGTATCGGAATACATTAAGAAACGTCCTGCCGAAGAAAGCGTTACATTGGTCTATTGGCAAGAGGACATTGCACAGAGATTGATATACAATTGCAAGTCGAGGTTTTTAACGGGATATATATATTCTAATAGGCAGATAACAGAGGTGGAAAAGCATGAAGCTTTTGAACGTTTTCACAAGCTTTATCGGGAAATGTGCGAGCAAAATGCTGAAAATAAAAAGGGGGAATAGCAATGGCTTTGCATATTGATTTTAAAACCAAATTGTTTTGTGACAATAACTATGCGACTTATCTTACATCAGGAGAAATGTATGAAACAACGCTGGGTTACATCGGCGTTATCGGCACTGACTGTTATGTGTACTCAGAAAATTCTAATTTGGACGCAAGGCTTTTTTCTGCAAAGTACATAATGGAATATCTGTATAACGAGCATGGATATGTGCCAACCAATCGTGGTCATTCGGTACTTGTTACAAATAGGACCGAGGGATCAGGCTGGTGGCATAGAGTGGGGCAAGAGGAAAGTATTCTTGATATTGAAAAGGATATTCAAATGGCTGTGGTCTTGATACGCTGCATTGCATTTACAATTTATCGTTATGGTAACAGCGTAGTGTCTATCACTATGTTCGGGCGTATAGATGAAACATTTCTTCACTGGGCAAGCGAAACGTCGCTAGAGGGTCATGTTGAAATAACGGTCTT
This sequence comes from uncultured Bacilli bacterium, assembly GCA_934167785.1. Next base: position 2,517 of record CAKPLX010000079.1, on the reverse strand, counting down.
GCAAGATGAAGGAAGAGTGCGGCATGATTCATGTTTTGACACGCTTGGGTATCTTAACCGTTTGGAAGAACAACAAAGGTTTGAGCTAGTGAAACAGCACAAAGCTATGGTAAAGCTCACGCCTGAGCGTGAGGAAGAAGAATATAAGCGGCACTGCCAAATTTACGAGGAGGAAAAAACAACGATGTATCCTACTTTTGTGTGCATACGCCGAATGGCTGACGGAGAATTTCATGTATCGCATTTGTATTCTGACAATTATTATCGCAGTGCGGAAGATATGTTTGAAAAAATCCAAAGCAAAATGAGTGATGATTCGGTCATTGAGTGTGTTATACTTGCTTATAGAAGAAGCTATTTGCCTGAGCGAATGATATATAACAAGGATGCTGATTTTTATGCAGGCTTTTATTACAAAGACGGTGTGCTTACAAAAAAGAAAGAGGAAGAGGCTTTTAAGCTTTTTGATTCACTTTACTCCCAAAAGGCAGATCAGGAATTTGAACGGAAATATGGGCATATAGAGAAGTGACAGATATCATAAAAGGAGGACAAAATGCCGAAGCATTGGAGCAAACTGCAAAGAGAGATATACAAGCTTATTGACAGCGGGATAGGTTTTCAGATACATTGCAGTGTTTACAGAATGGATAGTCGTTGGGGCGGAACTGACCTGCCGAGATATTGGATAACCTTAGGCAAGGAGATAATATTTGATTATCCTAAAGACTTTTTGGATAAGAAACTGCCTGAGCGGGGGCTGATAACATCTTGCAACCATAATGAAACTGTGGTGGAGCTTTATCCTTATGTGACAGAGATAAGCTTGATATCTGATATCATCAGGGCGTATATAGACACGCCGTTAGAGGGCTTGTTATCCCATGATTTTGAAGCTGATGATATTGGGATAACGGATATCCTGAAAGCTTCTGACAGGAGAATAGGAAAGCGCAGATTGGCAGAGCATTTTAAGGATACTGACAATGAGGCGGTAAAGAAGATACTAAGTGCCAGAGGAGAAATGACAATGGATAAGAGAAAGACGAGCGTTTTTATTAGTCTTATACTAAGGCACAAACCGCAGGTCATTGGTATCAGCCTTGACGAAAATGGCTGGGTGGACGTTTTGGAGCTTATCAACGGCATAAACGGCACAGGCAGATATCATATTGATATGGATATGCTGGAAGAGATAGTGCAAACGGACGAAAAGCAGAGATACAGCTTCAACGAAGACAAGACCAAGATAAGGGCAAATCAGGGACATTCCATAGCTGTTGATGTGGAGCTTAAAAGGGCTGTTCCACCTGAGATATTGTATCATGGCACAGGGGAGAAATACACGGAGGCAATCGAAGCAGAGGGCTTGAAGAGTCAGACACGGCTTTATGTTCACCTTTCAAAGGACTTTGATACGTCGAAAAAGGTGGGGAGCAGGCATGGCAGACCTGTGGTCTACAAGGTGAAAACAGGGGAGATGAGCAGAGAGGGATATGTGTTTTATCTCTCAGAGAACGGCGTTTGGCTGACGGAGAGGGTGCCGGTGGGGTATTTGGAGAGAGTGAGAAATGTTGCGCCTGCACCGTGGTAAGCCACCAGCATACCCTCCACCTCAACGTCCTTGAGATAGTCGGCAAGCTCAGTGTTGTTGTCAAAGAAGCAAGGGGACTCGATAACGACAGCCTTGCCGTTTTTCTCAAGGATAAAAACTTCGTTGTCGATAAAATCGTCGGTCTTGTAAGCGTGAAGCTTTATGCCGTCGAAATCGTAAACGTTCACTTCGCCCTTTGCGAGCTTAACAGATGTAAATGTATTTTTGTTCATAATATATTCCTCCTAAAGTTTTGCTGTTTGGTTTTGACTTTCGGAAGAACAAGCGCTTGATCTCTTTCCTTGATATTATGATAACACACCTTGCAAGGCTTGTAAAGTAGGCACTTTTTTGTGGCGTAGTTACTTGAAAGTTACTATTGCGCTGTTGCGTGGATAGCGGGTGAAAAAAATTTATTGATTTTTCTGCAGGGATATGCTAAAATGTATCTAAAGGAATGTTACTTACTTTTTGATACTATTGAAACTAAAAGGAGCTGATATTATGATAAACAAAGCTGAATTGCCTGCCTGCCCAATAGAGACAACGCTTATGCTTATAAGTGATAAATGGAAGGTGCTTATTCTTCGTGACCTTTTAGGCGGAACAAAGCGTTTTGGCGAGCTGAAACGCTCTGTGTCGGGGATATCTCAAAAGGTGTTGACTTCGAATCTTCGTGATATGGAGAGCAACGGGCTTCTCACGAGAGAGGTTTTCCCTGAAGTTCCACCGAGGGTGGAATACAGCCTGACGGAGCTTGGCACAAGCTTGCGCCCTATCCTTGACGCTATGGCAAAGTGGGGAAATGATTATAAGGCGATGTTTAAGTAATTTTGGGATAATGGGGTAAGATCATGAAAAGAAAAAACAACAATAGTGGCAGTTATACTAACACTTATAATGACATTTATGGAAATGTCCGC
>CAKPLX010000078.1 GCA_934167785.1 uncultured Bacilli bacterium | reverse complement strand
GTTTAATTCCACTTGTTTCGTAATTATTCTTTCAAGAATCTCGGGATAATTCTCTTTTCCAGTTACGAAAATAGCCACGCTATATTTTTCTTGTTTATACTTTTGGACTAAATCTTTTGTTTCTTTTTTCTGGAGTTCTTCTTCTGTCAAATAAATTTGAACATACTTCGTGCCTTGTATTTCTGCTATTGTAAGTTTCATAGTTTATTTTACCTTCCCGAAGTTAAATCTGCACGTTTGGAAAAGAATTAAATTTTTACTAGGCAAACAAACAAGAAAACCGCAGGTGTGCTATTGCACATTGAGGATTTTCGAAGTGAAGTTTAACAACGTAAAAATTGTAATTATTTTTTAAACAACCTAACTCCTTCATAACACTTCTAATAAATGTTATGCTAAAAAGAGAATTGTTATCTCTTTTTATTTTAAATTACAATATAGAAACACAGTAAAACTTTTTCATATTTATCAAATTGCATCACCTCACATTTCTATATATATGAAGCCAAAAATTTTATCAAATGTTGCATTTTTTTAAAAATTTTTTATTTTTTCAAACTTTTTTAAAGTTTGCAGGAACAGGGAGTCGCCCCGAATCCCAATAAGAGCCTAAAAGCATGGCTTTTAGCGGGATTGAAAAAAATAATAGGGTAACTTTTAGTCACCCTGCATTTTTTGTACAATACTTTTTATATTATTATAGTAGATTTTCAATAAATTTTATGTTATATTATTAATTAGTATTACATATTCTGTTTGGAATAATTTAAAGGAGAAGGAGTTATTTCCAGAAAGGATGGTGATACTATGGCTTGTAAAACAACTTCAAAAAATGTTGCAAGCAAAGCTTCTAAGGTTCTTCGTGATGGTAGAACTTCAAAGATTACAAAATCTATTGCAGGCTCTGCTTTATCTCAAAGACAACCTTCTCATAAGAAGCACAAATAAAAGGTCGCAAGACCTTTTATTTGCATTTCTTATTTTGAACGCTTGTACTACAATCCGGTGTAGCAATTCCTTCGCTAGTTCTACTTCCTGTCGGTCTATACCCACAATTTTTTCTTTGTGATACTGAACTATTTGAAAAATTTTTTTGTGCCTTTACAGCTACATTTTTACTTTTCTTCATTTTTAACTCCTTCCTTAAAGAATTCAATATATTTGATTTCTTCCGCTTTAATTAATATTCCATCTGTATTTTTCTTTCTAGTCCATTTATTATTTTCATCTATTTCAAATACTTCACTTATGTATATATCTCTTTCTTTTTCATTTTGTGAAATGTACGATAATGAACCCAAAAATCCGGATATGATTTTGTCGTTTTTTAAAGTCACAATAGCCCATTCTGAAGATATATTTTTAAACTTAAAGTCCCAAGCAGAAGGTTCCGTATCTACTGAAGTTAAATCAAAATATATACATATTTTTCTAATTACATCTTTTTGAGCAATCTGTATTACAATTAAAGCTATCGCTACCGGACTTAAAAATATAATCATAAGCAATGTTAACCACAATAGTACATAATGCTCTTTCCAAGAATTTATATTAGAATATATATTATATATTAATATGGACCACATAAAAAAATTTAAGAAACTATATATAAAATATTCCAAAATTTTTGTGTTGTACTCATTCTCTTTTTTAGGTATAACTCTCCTAGTAATACTTATAACTATACTCCCTGGAATAATAAATGCAACTGCAGCCATTATTGTGTATATTATTTCTTCCAAATTTACTCTCCTTACTTAAATATTTTTTTCATTACTCCATTTTTCATATCATTAATATTGAAAATATTATCCATATTGTCAAATGTTTCTCTTAAGTTATTTCTTGCTGATATCCATCCCATTCCATCTGTAAACCAAACGAACTCAAACCCAACTACTTTATCCGCTTCTTCTGCAAACATTATGTAACTTCTAGCTGTTTCATTTAGTTTTGAACCTCCTGACGCATAAAAGTTTGTTTCTATTCCATAAATACAATTATCTGTTTTCACAACGAAATCAAATCTTTTGGTTGAAGTATTTTTATTGCTAATAAATGACATATCTAATTTCCATTTTTGTTCAATATCTTGTAAGTACATTTCTTTAAAATATGTTTCATTCTTCTTAAAGCCAGCCTTTTGAATAAATCTTTCAACCACATCTTCCATTAAGTGTCCGCCACGATTTTTTCTAGCATTTGAATTAAGTCCTGATTCTACTCCTAAAACATAATCATATAAATTATTTACTAGATGTTTTTCTAATAAATTAAACAATCCTGTTTCTCTCATAAAAACTTTATATTGGTCGATACTGTAATTCATATTTTTAAAATTATATTCTAATTTATTTCCTTCATCATCTAAAACAATGATTTCATATTGTCTTACTGCTAGTAATGTAGGAATACATTTTATTACCTCTGGATATTTAATTACCAATTTTTCAAAATCATTTTCTATTGTTTTGCTTCCTATCAAAGAATTCATCATATTTAGTTCAATTTTGTGTTCTTCAGCATTTTTATATATTGTTTCAAAATCAATATAATATTTATAATTTGCTATACTATTTGTAAATGTTAATAACCATTGTGCAAAATCTCTTGCCATTTTCATCACTCCTTATATAATTCTTTATATCTTCTTATCGATAAATCTAAATATTCTTTTGAATTATCAATTCCTATATATTTCCTATTTAATTTTACTGAAGCAATGCCTGTTGTACTACTACCACAAAAGGGATCTAAAATCAAATCATTCTCATTTGTTGATGCCAATATTATTTTTTCTAATATTTCTAAAGGTTTCTGTGTTGGATGTTTTCCCTGCTTTTTTTCTGAAGGTTTTGTAAGACTTGTTGTCCATACATCCTTCATTTGCTTATTATTATTTAATTCTTTCATTAGCTTATAATTAAATTTGTATTTTGTTTTTGGAATGTCTTTTCTTGCCCAAAGTATAGTTTCTGTAGAATGAGTAAATGCTTTACAAGCTAAATTAGGTGGTGGGTTAGTTTTCTGCCAAGTTATATTGTTTATTATTTTAAATCCTTCTTCCTCTAAAGCCATACCTATTGAATATATGTTATGTAATGTTCCACTAATCCAAATTGTCCCATCATCTTTTAATATTCGATAGCATTGTTTTATCCATTTTTTGTTAAATTCGTGTTTTTCATTTATTCCTAACGTTTTATCCCAATCACCTTTATTGACATTTACCATTTTTCCACCACTGCAAGTAATACCATTGTTTGATAAAAAATATGGTGGATCCGCAAAAATCATATCAAATGTTTTTTTCTCAAAATTTGTTAATGTTTTGAAAGTGTCATTTTCTATTAATTTGAAACTGCTATCTTCAAAATAGAATTTTCCTTTATACATTCATTAATCTCCTCATAATTTGTAATAACTAATTCTGAAATTGCTCCTCTTCCTTTAGCATTTGAATTAATCATTCGTTTTGCAAAAACTTCATTAATATTGAATCCATCATAAATTGTTTCGAAGAAATTATCATCCTTATTTGTATTTTTAGGGTTTGAATTGCTCAACATTAATTTTGCATTTTTGTAATCTAATTTTTTAAAGTATTCCGCAAGTTCTTTTTGATTGTTATCGTTGAAATCTTCTTTTGTATAAGATGTAAATGCAGATGTTACTGATAATGGTCTATATGGTGGGTCAAAATATACAAAAGTATTATTGTCTATATATTTATTACTTTCCTTATAATCACCATATTGAAAAGTAACATTTTCGAAAAGTTTGGATAAATTTCTTAAATTTTTTGCATCACATATAGTTGGATTTTTATACTTACCAAATGGCACATTGAACTCACCACTTTTGTTTACTCTGTATAAGCCATTAAAGCAAGTCCTATTTAAAAATATAAACTCTGATGCTCTTTTTACATTTAATTCTTGTTCATCAATTCTATATGAGTTATATTCCTTTCTAATTTCATAAAAATACCCTTGTTTATTTTCTGTTTCTAATTTAAAATAATTTTCTTCTTTTTCTTTTAACGCTTCAATCAAATCTTCCACATTTGTTTTTATAACATTGTAACAATTTATTAAATCGATGTTTATATCGAAAGCATACGCAGATTTTACATTGTATTTTTGTAATATATCTATTAGAACAGCTCCACCACCTACAAATGGTTCAACATATTTATTTATAATCCCATCTTTTAATTCAAATGGGTAAAAGTTTGTTAATTGAGATATTAAGCTGCCTTTTCCACCAGCCCATTTTACAAAAGGTTTTAC
>CAKPLX010000077.1 GCA_934167785.1 uncultured Bacilli bacterium | reverse complement strand
CTCCACAGCTGATTGCATCTATTAAAGATTCTATTTTTGCACCAGTAGATACATCAGGCACAGTTTTGTACTATGTGTTCAGTACTACACAGGAGATTGATCGGAATGCAATTTTCACAGAGTTTGGTGAATCATTGGATGTATTTGCTACATACAATGAGACGAGAAATATTATGCTTATGTCAGGTTTAAAGGCACCAACTGAGCGTTTGGATAAGATTGCTAAGCGTGTACAGGATAAGAGTGAGAAGATGCAGCAGGCATTAGACAATTCTTATGATAACAAGCTTACTAAGGAGATTGGATTAATCACCACTCCTAAGAAAAAGAAGCGCACAATTGTGAAGGAAGTAAAGAACGATAATGGCGTCATAGAAAAGGTAACAACAAAAGCGCCAAGTGCAAAGGATCTCTTAGCTCGTTACAAGAGATAGAAAGGATGGCTTATGCAGAAATTAAGTAATCGTATGCAGGTACTTCATAAGAAGTTTGCGGAACAGTGGCTGGTGTTATTTTTAATCAGTGGTTTGTTTATCTCAACGATTCTTAAAATAGCGGAAATCGGACCAGATGTTTCAGATGTAATAGTATACATTCTGTTTGGTTTCTTTATTCTTATGATAGTATTCGCTGTGATATCCATTTTTGGATTTTTTGTAAATTTATTCAAAGCAGCTGGGTACTTTAATCCACTTCCGGTGTTGCTAAAGTTTCATAAGGTTATTTTGTACAGAGCAAAAAAAGTAAGACAGCTACCTGATTCACTGGCTTCAGACACAAAGATTGTTTGGATATACGGTCCATTAGGTTCTCGTTATTTTGTCCTTTTAGCGGATGAGTTAGAACCTACAGGTAAGGAGGTTACTGATAATGATCAAAAATCTGAATAGCCTGCTTAAATTAGCAGCAGGACACTCATACAAGGTTTTAGATGTAACAGATACTGTAGTTTCAGTATTACATAGAAAATGCGGTAATGAGTTTACAAGTACGGTTACTGATATTGCGAGGGCGGGATTTTCCTGCCCTCGTTGTAATGAAACCAGAGCAGATAAAATGCTTACTACTTTGCAGAATGAGCACTCTAAGGAGTTATACGAAGCAGTAAAAGCTAAGTTGCCGGCAGGGTATAATATTTTTGGTAGCACTAAATCTGTTGATGAGCAGATTAAGGTGATATATGCCGGGGGAGAGTTCACAATTTTGATCTCTGATTTGTTAAATGATCGGAATTTGCCTGATTGTCTTATTCATCGCAGCACTTCCTTAGTGCCATCTGTGCAGCTTCAGATTATTGATCTGTTTATGGAAGAGCATGAGGAAATTTTAGATGATTTTACTGAGTTTACAGATAAAATTCGGATCAAGGATAATAAGCTGGGAGTAATCAAGACAACTACAGTAGAAGCGTTATTAGAAGGGATTATGAGTAGATATGGTAAAAATACAGAGCAAGATATCCACTTGCGGTAGCTTGTTGGAAGTCAATACTGTGAAACCTGATAATTCAGTTAATTTCACAACAACGATTGTTGATATTGTTAATGGGCATCCTAAAGTGGCTAGCAGAGTTGAGCATGGTTCAATCAATGTGAATGCTGCTAACAGTGAACACGAAGTGTGTCTACAGAATGCCCTAAAGGAGAGAAAATGATTAGTACTAAAACATTAATAAGTCGTATAGAGAAAGCGCTGGAAAAGAATCATCGTAAAGCTGTGGTTAGCTTAGTGGATGACACATTGTGGATACAGGGATCAATAATCACTGGAGATTATGATTTAACAATTTACAGTAAAGTGTCAGAAGCTGTAAATGAGATTGTAGATGATTATGTGAAATTTGAAGCATCAGCAAAGTTAGATGTTTTGAATGATATCTATTATCGTATCAGTACAGCGCCTATTCTCGGAGCCATCAGTTATGTGAGTAAGAATTTTTCAGGAAAGAAAGTTTACGTTGGATACTGGAGTGATAAGTTGATGAAATTTGTATCTTCAGAGCTTCTCGAAGAACTTGACATAACTGTGACCGAATTAGATGAGCGCACGCGAAAGAATATGCTTAGCAGTGTGACTATTTCAGATATGCTTAGTGCTGTATCGGAGGACATGCTTACTTCATTAGTGAAAGAAGATGTGAGAACTGCAGTCAAGACTAGTGATACTATAGCCGAAGTATTGATTAACAGTGAGCTCTATAAGGTTCTTGCAGGTATAGGGGTGATAATATTAAAAAATCATGATGTAAGTGGTGTATTAGAACTAACCGAAGTTTTGGAACTCATAGCAGCTAAAAAGAATTCAGATTTATTATTTGTCCCTATCAAGGATGACGCATTTTTGGTAGACACTATTGGAGCTATTTGGCGGTATGGCTTAAACCCTAATAGATACACAATAGTTCAGTTACGAGAGACTTTATACAAGTTGTTATATACATATAAGCCGGAGTCTAAGGATACGATATATCGCTATAGCAGAAGTAAAAAGAAGTTGATTGCTTTGTAAAATCCTTTTGTTGCAGCTGTAATTAGCTGTAATAATTAAAAGGAGGTATTCTTATGAAAGATTACCACAAAGTTTTTAAGAAGTGGTCCACCTGTGCCACAGAAGAATTATTACAACAGGATGATGCGGGAGCCAGAGTAGAGTATGCGATACGTACAGGACTCCCAGAAGACCGAGCTAAGGCAATAAGGATGATGGATTTTATGCCATACAATGTCATAGCTGGTTTGGAGTTATTAAATGAGGACAACTACAATGAGGAATTGAAATTGTATGAGACAACACTGATTCCTGCATTGTTGACGAGTCATTTAATAAATGTTACAGAAGATCAGGAAGTCTTAGCCTACTTTGTAGATAAGGTGAAGAATCATGCTGATGGTCTACTTAAGCAGGTAGCTGATCTTCTTCATGTTTTACAGGTGAAAGTAATCACCAGAAACTCTCGGCAGTATCTTAGATTATTATCATTTCGGTTCACGGATTTTGAGATTGCATATCTTAATTATGTATGGCTTAGACGTCACACAGGAACTGCTTCTCTGAAAAAACTGGAGTACAATGTTTTACAAGCATTGGCTGATAGTCCAGAGGCATTTACAGAACAGCAGAAAAAAGTAATTGAAGAGTGCATTAATTTTCACGGAGTGGAAGTTGATAATGTTTCATGGACGAGTCATTTTGATGCAATAACCGTCACGAATAATGAAAATTGGGCTTACTTTTACAGTTTGTGCAGAGCAGATAAAATGTCTGTGAAGTGCGTTCCGGTACATCCATTCTTATCTGGCGATACTTGGAAATTCCAGAAATTGACATATGATGAAAAATTAATGTTTCTTGATTCTGATGTAGCTGGATTACCTCATACATTGGCCTTGGAAGGAATGTTGGACCGTGTTGATTTTCATGAATATATGAACACATTCAATAGAAAACTTCCGGATGATACATTTGCAAACTTAGTACATTTGCATGTAATCGATCTTAATGATATCTCTTTTGATAATCTTCGGGGTTATTTAACAGGCCTAAACACAGAAGAAGCTGTTATGTATTTCTTAGAACATAAGGAAGCACAATCATTAGATTTACTTCGTACCAGTTATTGGTCAAGTGATCTGGATATCTACAAAGGTTTTCTTTCAATAGAGAACAATAAAAGATTGCAGTCAGTGATCTTAGACTTAGCTTTTGATATAGGGCATGATAAGTATATTGCTGTGCTTGTTCAGATGCTAGAAAATCGTAAAATAGTAGAATTATACGATAAAGAGCTGATTAGATCAATTTTTAATGAACTCGTAGAAACCTATAAAAATACCATTAGTTCTTATAAATTAAATAAGATACGAGAGAATGTAATGTCTCCAGATGAATTAGAGGCTTGGAAAGCTGAAGAGCGTGTTAGAGAAGCTAAGGAATCAGAAGAAAGAAAAATACGTAAAGCAGAAGCAAAAAGTCGTGAAATTAAGGATAAGATTGATGCTTGTACTTGTTACGTTGAATTGGATTATGCATTTCGAGAATTAACTTCATCACGCTATTATGATGAATCAGAAGTTCTGAATGCTGTTTATTCCAAATTAGTGGACACGCATGATGACTGGGAAAGAGATGAGTCATACGCTAGAATTTGTTATGCTTTATGGGATAATGACGTTATGAGTTTTGAAGAATTTCAGAAATCGGTTAATTCAAAGGAGGCTTAATCATGGATAAGGTATTGGAAAGATTAAAGATTATCGCTGCAGCTCGATTCGATGTTGATGTTGAGGATGCTGACACATCAGATTCATACGATGATGAGCTTGATTATGATGATTACTATGAGGATTAAATAAAGGAGGGGATCTTGTGCGACAATACTCAGATGAATATAAAGAGTCTTTAGCTAACGAGTTTGTGGAATTGCATGAGCTGTACAATAAGGTCATAGCTCAAGCAGGAGAAGGTCCATACAATGAGGAAGAGCAACAGATAATCTCAGATTATGAGGATGTTTGTGAAG
>CAKPLX010000076.1 GCA_934167785.1 uncultured Bacilli bacterium | reverse complement strand
AAACCTAAAATTAACATTAAATAATTTATAATAAAACTTTTATTAAGTCTATAAAAAGTTGAAGAATGTTTCTATTGATCGCATCCTTTTATTGCTTTTTTACTTGTTAATTTTTTATCATAACTAAACTTTTTTGATTGTATCATTAATTAATTTTTCTATATTTCTTGGAGTCCTTAGAAATTCTCTATCTATTCTAGTAGGCTGAATTACAATACCTAAATCTTCTAATTTAGAAAACAATTCAACAAACGTAAATGAATCTAATATCCCACTATCAATTAAATCCCAATCTTTATCATAAACATTTTCATCTTCACATATAGAATACAATAATTCACATACATCAATCATAACTCACCTAATTTCTTTCTATCATATTTACCATTTTTATTTACTGGAATTTGACTAAGAATAATAATGGTTTTAGGAATCATATAACTTGGCACTAATTTAGCTAGTTTTTCTTTAATCTTATTTTCATTCATCTTTATATCTAAAACAACAAATGCTTTTACCAATTTAACAATTTTTGTGTTTGGCTTATATTTTACAATGACAGCAGCTTCCCTAACACCGTCAATTTTTAATAAATTATTTTCTATATCTCCTAATTCAATTCTATATCCTTGATATTTAATTTGACTATCAATTCTTCCACTACAATATAAAAAATTATTAATTATTTTTCCTAAATCACCCGTTCTATAATATTTATTACTAAAGCAACTGATCATATTTTCTTCTATATAACCATTAAATACACTTTCTCCTTCTAAACATATTTCCTCATTGATTATGTCAATATTTACAGCCGATGTATCAATTTTACCAATAGGTAAAAATTCATTTTTGAACATATCATTAGTAATTTCTGTAAGAGAGACACAGCAGGTGGCTTCTGTTGGTCCATATGCATTAATTATCACTACTTTTGGAAATCTATTTCTTAATTTTTGAACAGTAGTTACTTCTAAACATTCACCACAAAAAAACATATATTTTATACTACTAAAATTAGCCCCATTAAATTGATTATCAAGCATCAATAATTTTATGAAAGTTGGTGTCATTATTAAAAAATTAATTTTTTCAAATGATATGACATTATATATTTTTGATAAATTTTCTTTCATATTATCATCAATAGCAATAATACTACAATTTTTATAGATAGAAAAATATATATCCATTACACTTAAATCAAAACTAAAATTTGCTTGACTTAAAACATTTAAATTATTACAATTTTGAAATTCATTCAAATGAATTATCCATTTTATAAAATGATTCAAATTATCGTAAGTGATTGGTACTCCTTTACTATTTCCAGTTGATCCACTTGTAAATATAATATAGGCATTATTATTGTTTGAATTATATTGTTCAATACTATTTTTATACTTACTATTTAAGCTATTAACTGTTAAGCATTCTATATTATTAATATTTATTTCTTCATTTTTTAATAGCAAAGTAGATTTGGTGCTTTTAATAATATCTTTAATTCTACTATTTGGTGTGCACAAGCTAATAGGAATATAGCATCTTTTTGCAACGATACATGACAGAATAGAAATAAACCCATCAATACTTTTATTTCCATATATTATTACAGGGGAATTTCCTTGCTTTTTTAAATTAATTGATAATTTTAAAACTCTTCTATATCCCTCTTCATAAGTTAAAACTTCATGATTTATCTTATATAAAATTTTATTTTTTCCATTTTTTAAAATTTCTAACAAATCAGCTAGCATCCATCATCATTCCTTATCTCATTTTCTGGAATTAATTTATAATCATACATAACTTCTGAATGATTGTCTAATATTAACTCCTTACTTATTTCCTTATTTGTTTTTCTATCAATTGTTATTCTATATACTTGGCTTATTCTATAGTACTTATTGCCCTCTTTTTTGAAATGATGATTCTCTTCTATTAGTTTATAGCGATAAGCGAATTCCTTTTCACTTCTTAATTCCCCATACAATATATCATCTTCAATCCATAACAATAATTGTACATCTTGATTGGTTGTATTTTTAAATCTATAATCTAAATAATTATAAAAAACACTTGTTCCGGTACCAAATGGGACTCTTCTTCTATCATCTGGAAATAAAGAATCAGAATGATGATGCAACTCTTCCACTTTCAATGGACTATTTAAAATTAGGTAATGTATCATATTTGCAAGTTGACACAATCCTCCACCAATATCAGATTTTAAACCTGTTTTACTAATTACTAATCCCTCTTTGTATCCATATTTCTTTGTTACTTCACCTACTGTATACCAAAAAGAGAACACTTCATTTGGATGAATTACAATACCATTAATTTTCGATGAAGCAATTAGTAGATTTGTTTTTTTGTTTTTTTGAAGTTCCATATCAACATTATATAATTTTCTTAAAATAATAGATGTATGTCCTTTGACAATATTAGGTAATTCTTTATCTAAATGTTCCCTTGCTAAATTTCTACTATTTAACATATTTAGTAAATTTCTCTTTGTTTTTTCCTTTGCTACAGATATATTATAACAAAAAGGACTAAGTTCACAAAATAACTTTCTAGTCATGTAGTTCACTCCTTTAATAAAAATATAGTATAATGTATGTGGTGATTTTATGCATGTAGTTTTTGATAATATAAATAATTACGATTATAAATTTTATAAAAATAATTTAAAAAAATTTAAAGAATATGATAAAAAAAGAATAAATAAAATGATTAATAAAAATAGTAAACATTTATATATTTTATCACGTGTTTTATTAATTGATTTATTATTGAAAAAACATTCAATAAAATACAACGAAAAGCAATTAAAATTTAATAAAAATAACAAGCCATATATTAATAATATTTATTTCAACATTTCACATTCTCATGATTATGCTGTTGTTTGTACAAGTTATAAAAAAATTGGTATTGATATAGAAAAAATAAGAATAGTAGATATCAATATAATAAATTATTTTTGCACTTTGAGAGAAAAAAAGTATATTTTAAATTCAATAAATAAATATAAATCACTATTTGAAATTTATTGTTTAAAAGAAGCATATTTTAAAATGAAAGGTACTGGAATTAGTAATTTTAAAAATATAGAATTTACTATAACCAATGAAAAAATAAAATGTAATAAACCTAACTTAAATATAAGTATTGATTATTCAATTAATAATTATATTATTGCTATAATAGAAAGTTTATAAATATGGAAAGAATTAAAAACTAATTCTTTCCTTTTCTCTTATTTATAATAACAATTATTCCAATTACAATAGCACATAGTATAGTAGCTGCAAAAATCCATAATAAATAATACTTATTACTTTGTTGAAATCCAACTATATTGTCTTCTTTATTTAAAACCATCTTGTCACTTAATGCTTTTTTTGTTAACACATATTTAGAATTATGATTTATTGAAAATTCATAGTATCCATCTTTCATACTTATTTTTCGAGCAACAATACTAAATGCATTTTTTTCTTCATCATAGTAATAAACATACACTTTATTGTTACCAAAACTATTTTTCATTTCGGCTGTTGTTTTAATTTTTATTAAAGCATTACCAGGTAAGTTTCCATTAGAGGCAAAATTTATTACTATTCCTTCTTTTAATGTTTTTTCAATATTCTTATCTTGAGAAACATTATTTGTAGTAATACTGACATCAATTGATTTTGAACTTTCTATATCATTTCCACAAAACACTATTTGATTATCTTTATAATTAATAATTAATTTCTTTTTTGTGCCCTTTATTGCATTAAATAATTCACTAGAAATAATTGGATTATCATTGGCGTTTATGGTAATCTCTAGTTTTTCATTTTCGTTATATATACTTTTTATAATATCATTATTAATATCATTATTGTTATAAATATAAGTTTTTTCTGATGTACTTTTTACTTCTAAAATTGTATTAAATTTATAATTATTATCATTAGTATAAATATTAGATGTCTTGCCACTTATTAATGTTGCCTGATATAAATAATAATTGTCTGTTTTTGTTGTTGTAGGAACAATAAAATATGGTGTATTATTTAAATTATTTACATAAACTGTAAATTCATTTCCTCTTTCAGATTTAAAAAGTAATTTTAGCGAAGTTAATGTTTCGCTAGTACTCAAAGATATGTTTACTTTATCACCAATTTTAGTACTATTATTTGCTAAGGTTAATTTTTTTAATTCAACTTTATTTGTTTCATTACCTTTAATGGAAAGTTTTATGTCAAAATTATATTCAGTAATATCACCATTTTTATTATTTAGTCCAAACTTTTTAGTAAATGTAGTATTATTACTATTTAGTCCAACAAAAAATGCATATTCTATTGAATAGTTTCCACTAATTACATTTTCTGGGACAATAAAATATGGATTATTATTTACATTTTCTACATTAACTGTAAAAGTATTACCATTTGTAGACTCTTTGAAAGTAATACTTATAGCTGTATTGCATGCACCACTTGTATTTTTATTGA
>CAKPLX010000075.1 GCA_934167785.1 uncultured Bacilli bacterium | reverse complement strand
GCTTGCCTTTCAATCAATGCTCTATTGCGAGGTGACTTATGGCAGGCTGGCAGGTAACGGAACAGGCAATTATAGCTATGAACGACATGTCCGCTCATTTGGATGAACTTGCGTCAAGAATCCATCAGGAATCCGAAAATATGAAGTCGGTATTCATAGAAAATCAGGACGGACTGGGTGCGCATTCCACTGATATTTCAGAACTGCTCGATAGGGTCGAGGTTGCCGAGCAAAGCGGGAGCAAGCCGCTGAAAAAGCTCCAACTGCAGTTGAGCCGTGCGGCGCTGGTGCGTCAAAAACATATCGAAGAGAACCGGTATGGGAACGGCAGCAGAAATGTTACCTTTGAAAACAAATCCGTAGACAAAGCAGCAAAGGATGAGAAAGCGAAGATGCGCTCGATCCGGCAGGATGCCGTCAGTAGAGCATGGGAAATGGAAAGAGAAAGAGTATTGCAGGGAAAAGGGACGCGAGACTGGACGGTCAGTCAGCAGGCTGAACTCATAAAGTATGGTCGTGTTAGCGGTTTCGAGGGGCAGCACATGAAAAATGTTGCTCGCTATCCACAATTTGCTGGAGATCCGCGTAATATTCAGTTTCTGACTTATGAGGAGCACTTCTTCGGGGCTCACGACGGCGACTGGAAGAACGAAACCAGTGGCAGACTCGACCTGGCAACCGGTGAGATAGTAGATGCGGACGGAGATACGTTGCCAAGTCTTCAGGAAATTGAGCTTACAAATAAGTATGACCCATCTCAGTATGAACTGACAGCAGACCTTGGCCGCTCCTTCGGCTATGGTCGGCGGGAGGACATCAAGGCCTCGCGAGAGCGGCATAAAGGTGAAAAATCTAATGGTATTATGAGCAGAGAAATCAAGAAATCACAAGAAAAAAAGTAATACGAGCTATTTGAAGGGAGGTTTGATGCAATGAGTGAATGCCCAATTTCGGCAAATCCTGTACGGATTATACCATTTGACCTTGGAAGAACCCTCTCATCCACTGATATATCACTTATTGAAGCACGTTTCTTCCCTGAATTCAGGAGACTTGCACTTACTTCGAGACAAAGTTCTATACTAAAGGGTGCTTTATTGGCTTTTCAGGTTTCCAATTATGTTTCTGCATACCTTTATGCTACCGGAATTTGCGTAATTGTTGTAAAAGAGAATGAAATCGACTTTCAAAGCAATTTAGAACGTTTTTCAATTCCTTATGGCGAAAATCGAAAAAAAGCACACACTGCATTCTTTAAATGGCAGCATGACACTTCTTCTATAATTTGGAATGTAATTGCTGACTTGAGAGAAATTGTGCGAGCACATACTTCATCTAAAATTAGCTTGCGGAAAAGCGCAAGTGAACAATTTGAGAACAAGGGTCTATCTTACATAATGACTCTTTCCATGTTTAACATAAGTAAAGAAATCGTCAATTCAACCGGTTTTAAAAACTATCCAGATTGGTTAAAAAGCAACATATATGCACTTTTAGATCCTGCTGTTCTTTATCTCGAGGACTCCAGCAAGTTTGAATCCTCTGAGAATATCGGGTTTGATCTTACCAAAATACTAAACGAATTGGAGATCGATGAGAATCTTACTGACTATGAGCGACATCGCCACATCAACACCTTTATGAGTTGGGCTGCTGTTACTGTTTTTGGACAACTTCAGAGCGCGGATATAGAAGAATATGTTGCTCTTGAGATTCAATTACAAAGTGATTGGTTTTATGTGTATTGCTTAGACAAATGCTTGGACGGAGTTGAACATCCGACAAAAAAGGATATTATCACAATACAGCGGAAGCACTACGAGATTGATTTGCTCGACAATCGGCTCCTCGATTTTGATGACTCAAGTATGCCAGCTCGCATTCTTGATATACAGAAGGGGTTGGTTGAGACCAGCGGCCTGTCCGAAAATATCCGGCATCTTCAAAGAAAAATGCAATACATTTTAGAACGTGAACGCCTTGATTCAGAACTTCGTCAAAAGCATCTTGGCCAGAGTTCGGAAATATTGCTGTTTATCATTGCGTTTATTGAAATAGCGCCAACTGTTGTTGAATATGGGAATTTATTGTATCCCAATGTTGGATTCATCTTGAGCATGTTGATTATTATAGTTGGGATCGTCTTGTTAGTCAGGAAAAACTGAGAAAAGGTGTGAAGCTCTTATGAAATGCTTATTTGTAATTGATGTGCAGAATGGCTTTGTCTCTGACAAAACCAAATCAATTTTGCCGCAACTTGAACAGTTGATGAGCGATTTTGATGGAGAAATTATTGCTACCCAATTCATTAATACGGCGGGTAGCGGGTTTACCGATATTATGCATTGGAAACGGCTTAAGACGACGCCGGAGATTGATTTACTTCCCTTTGTTAAAGAAAATGCGACACATATTGTCCAAAAAGCAACATATTCGGCGTGTACCGATGAAGTGTTACGATTGCTCTTGGAAAACAATATATCAGAGGTATATATTTCTGGAATTGATACGGACTGTTGTGTTCTTGCCACAGCAATTAGTCTTTTTGAACACAATATTCGGCCTATCGTATTAACGCATTACTGTGCTTCAAATGGAGGAATGGTTAGCCATCAAGCTGCAATCACAGTTTTGGAACGTACAATCGGATTGAAGCAAGTATGCTCAGAGCCATATTGCAATAACTAATGATTCGGCTGGTGAGACAATATGACAGATATTTATTCTGGCTATGGCTGGAGCAAAACACACATTGGTCAATGTGATGAGGGTGATATTTATTCCGGCTATGGCTGGGGACGCACCCATGTGGGAAGCTATCGTGATGGTGATGTCTACTCTGGCTATGGCTGGGGAAAAACATTGGTCGGCAGCTATTGCAACGGAGATGTCTATACTGGTCGTGGTTGGAGTAAAACACAAGTTGGAAGTTATAATGACGGATGTATCTACTCGGGTTACGGGTGGAACAAAACTCAAATCGGTACCTATGATGGATCGGAAGATGGAGCTGCTGCAGCTGCATTTTTGCTTTTACTACGAGAAACTTAATGTGCGAGGTGGATTATGTACAATTTAAAAAACACTTCATACATATTTGTGCCGTTTATGTATGGCAAACAAGCAGACTTCAAACCTCTTGTGGCGGCTTTTAGTAATAGCGCTTTATGGAGGCAAGTTCACGATGAAATCGCCTACATGTTTAAATATGTTGCAGATAAAATAGATAGCTATAATGAAGCGACATGCCAATGCTTTCACTTTGAACTTGTGGATTCGTGTAGAGCTGAGTTTGAACTTGCAACAGAAAACACATGGTTTTCGACACAGCCGCATACATTTAGCGGGAATGAAGAATCAATTCGGTTTAAGATCATAAATATTCAGCTGTATTGTTTCAGTACGGCTGTTGGCATTATTGCGTTTAAAATACAGCTTGAGAAAAATGATCCCTTCTGGATTGCCAACGCACAATACTATCTTAAAAAAGTTTCCAGAGAAAAAGTATTCTTTGATGACCCTGCAAAAACTACCACTATGCTCGATATTTCAAAAAACCTCGTTTCAAGCTTTACTGCTGTTAGTGGAATAGACTTTTTTTACTATGCAAACCCGTCGACCGAACGAGCTAATATGCTTACATATCTTGAAGTTGAGCCCCAAGAAAACTACAGGAAAGAATTGTTCTATTTGCGACGCTGCTATAGTGATGGCTTTATTTACATTGAAAACGATAAATTAGACGAAGCAGAAATCTTTTTCCCGACCAAAGACACTGTGTGGGGTATATCTCCAGAGGCGGCCGTCTGCCTTGTTTGCCCTGGATATGGACGTGAAAAGTTTCTCCGGGGAGTTTTCTATAAGAATTTTAATGCACAGTACCTTTTCATGTATGTTCTTCTCCTTCATCAAAAATATGTTTTGTATATGTTTTTAATGAAAATCGGCATTGGAATCTACAATAACTTAGAAACACTCGAAGAATACCGTCAAGAGTTATACGAATTTGAAACTGATTTTGTTTTTTCATGTGTGACAGAAGTTCCACAATATCAGAATTTATATGACCGGATGGCAGATGCATTTTCATTGAAAAAAATGTATGATGATGTTCATGAACCGTTAGTCTCTTTAGGTGAAGTACGGCGCGAAACGACAGAAAATGAGCAAAAAAAAAGAGACGACAATGTAAACCGAGCACTTCTTATGCTATCTGTCCTAAGCTTCTTTTCGGCACTTGTTGATAGTTTTGACTTTGTTGAGTCCTTCTTTGGATGGTTTTTAGACGAAAGGGGGGTTGAAATTATCCAGGTATGTTGCATTATAGGCATCGTTGTAACAGTGTTTTTAGCATTCAGAAGTTTACTTGACTCGAAAAAGTAACGAAGCAAAAGAGGAATATAGTTTGTTTTCAATGTCTATAATTCAAGAAAAGCATTATTAGGAGGGAAAATGAATCATCCATTTGTTTATGTAGGCTGTTTTCTTAAGTTTGATACTTTTCATGCTACTATTAGCTGCGTTCGGAAACGGCCACTGGAGAACATCGTCCTAAATCCACATGTAACTTTTATGTATAAGCCTGACAAAGTCATTCTGCCTTTATTTGGAGAGAAGATTAAAGTTACTGCTATAGGATATGGAAATGATGGAAATAACGAAGGACTTAAAGTTCGTCTAAAGGCAAATAACCCCATTATACAGAGTATGAT
>CAKPLX010000074.1 GCA_934167785.1 uncultured Bacilli bacterium | reverse complement strand
TCATCATTTGCTATCGTAACTAATCTAATGTATTTTACTATTGAAAATCCGGACATTAAAATGATAGAAGAATTAAACATTGCAAGAGAACAAGCAGAAAAAGCAAATGCTGCAAAAAGTGATTTTTTATCTTCTATGTCCCATGAAATAAGAACACCTCTAAATGCCATCGTTGGACTATGCGAAGATATGGCAGAGAATAAAGAATTACCTACCAGTATGAAAGAAGATATTGACGATGTTATTTCAGCATCCCATACTCTTTTAGAAATTGTCGGAAACATTATGGATATTAACAAGATTGAAAGTGATAAATTAGAAGTAAATGAAGTAATCTATAATTTTAAAGAAGAAGTAGAAACTTTGTTTAAAATCAATGGAACTAGAATTGGAACAAAGCCAATCAATTATCAATTAAAAATAGCATCAGATGTTCCAGAATACTTAAAAGGTGATAAAATCCATGTAAAGCAAATTTTAAATAACTTACTTTCCAACGCAATTAAATATACTGAACAAGGATCGATAGAATTAAATATCAAATGTATTAACAAAAAAGAAACTTCTCTTTTATTTATCACAGTTAAAGATACTGGAAGAGGAATAAAAAAAGAATATATCGATAAATTATTCCATAAATTTGAACGCCTAGATATTGAAAAAAATACAACAACAGAAGGAACTGGCTTAGGCCTTGCCATTACCAAAAAGTTAGTAGAGTTATTAGGAGGAAAAATAAATGTAGAATCTACCTTTGGAAAAGGATCAATATTTATGGTGACACTTCCTCAGAAAATTACATCTTCTCCAATTCTAGAAACAAAATCAAAAAGCAAGAATTTAGAACAAATAGAAAGTCAAATAGCTTATCAAGAAAAAAGTATTTTAATTGTTGATGACAATAAATTAAATATTAAAGTAGCAAGAAGAGCCATAAAATCGCTAAATTTTAAAGAAGTAGATGAATGCTATAATGGCCAAGAAGTACTTAGCAAAGTAAAAGACAAACATTATGATATTATTTTAATGGATATTATGATGCCAATTATGAGTGGAGTAACCGCAATGAGAGAATTAAAGAAAATAAAAGATTTTGACACACCAGTAATTGCATTAACTGCTGATGCCGTAAGTGGTGCTCAAGAAAAATATAGACTTCTAGGTTTTACGGATTGTGTAACCAAACCATTTACCAAAGAACTCATTAAAGAAAAAATTGATCGTTGTTTTATTAAAAATGATACTGATAAGGACTAATATTCTTATCAGTATTTTACTTAAAGTAAACAAATAAAAAAAATTGTAAACCAAAAGTATAATTAGGTTCCCTTTTTTACTAACCTATACTATAATTAAAATGGTGATAGTATGAAAGATAGCTCCCAAATAAGAATGAATATAAGAACAATGGAAGATATTGAAAAATTAAAAAATACTCCTTCCATAAAATACATTAATTTAGATATCATGAATCCTTGCCTAGAAGTAATCTACTATCTACTAGAAAATGGGGAAAATTATTCTTATTCTGATTTATCAGAAGACATTAAAGGATATATTTATGTTTCTTATGATATTTTTAAACAATCACAAAATTTTATTTTAGATGTTATTAAAAACATTCCCGTTTCTTTATCAGAATTAGAAATTGCTAGATTTTTATATATTACAATTGGAAAAAATATTGGCTATGATATTAATATTTTACCAGATAAAAACGAAACTTTTAATTTACAAAATATTAGTACAATTAACAATTTATGGGGAAGCCTTTATTATGGTAAAGGAACCAATCATGCCTTAAGCAAACTTTATTTATTCTTATGCCGTATCATGAATATTAATTGTAAAATAATGACAACTAGCCAATTGGGGTATCAAAAAAACATTATAACAATTAAGAATAGGGAATTAACAACAGATATTACACAAGATATTCCCTTTATTCAAGCAAATTTCAAAACTAAAAACTTTACCGGATATAATGACAATTTATTATTAGATAAAAAAATAGCTTACTTAAGTGATGACTATAATGATAATAAATTAGAAAAAGTGTTATCTAACTTAGACTATAGTAGTAAAAATATCTTTCAAACTATTTTAAATGAAACAGCCAATATTATCCAAGCAATTAATTTAAAACCAATTGAATTAAAAATTATTTTTGAGGAAGTTTTTAATAAGTATTGTCCAAATGATAAAATAACTATAAACAATTTATATATTAATAATGATAACAAAAAAGAACATTTCTTATTAATTAATTTTTCCCAAAAATATTATAGCTTCAATTATACTAGAAATAGTTTTGTTGAAATTCCTAAAGAAGAACTAATAAAAAATTTAGAAAATAAAAAAATTGGATTATACTTAAACGAAAAAATTCCATTTATTGATAATTTAACAGAACAAACAATTTAAAGATATTTACCATAACAATATCTTTTTTTAAATGGAAAATACTAATGAAGTAATTTCATAAAAAAAGGAGGACTTTTTCATGGATATTAGTTTTTTAAATAAAAATCAACAGCAGGCCGTTGTTCACAAAGAAGGACCAATGCTAGTTCTAGCCGGTGCTGGTTCTGGGAAAACTAGCGTCCTAACCAATCGAATTGCTTATCTCATAGAACAAGGAATCTCACCTGCTAACATTTTAGCCATCACTTTCACTAATAAAGCTGCTAGAGAAATGAAAGAAAGAGTAACTAAATTAATTGGATTAGATGCTAGATATATTCAAATTTCCACCTTCCATTCCTTTGGATTAAAAATCTTAAAAGAAAATTATGAATTTTTGGGCTATGATAAAAATTTTATTATTTTAGATAGTGATGATACACTAACTGTAGTCAAAAAATTAATGAAAGATTTAAATATGAATCCCAAATATTATAATGCTAGAGAATTAAGAAGCAAAATTAGTTCAGCAAAGAATGAATTAATTACGCCTGAAAAATTCAAAAAGCAAGAATTTGATGAAAAGATAGTAACATTATATAAAAAGTATTGTCAAAAATTAAAAGCAGGAAATTCTGTAGATTTTGATGATTTATTAATCTTACCCATTAAACTATTTGAAATCAGTCCAAGCATTTTAAATAGTTATCAAGAAAGATATAAATATATATTAATTGATGAATACCAAGATACTAATGAGGCTCAATATGTATTTAGCAAAATGCTAAGTAAAAAATATCGCAATATCTTTGTGGTAGGAGATAATGACCAAGCTATTTATGCTTTTAGAGGAGCAAATTATAAAAATATCCTAAATTTTGAAAAAGACTATCCCGATTGCCAAACCATTCTTCTAGAAGAAAATTATCGTTCCACAAAAACTATCCTAAATGCCGCTAATAGTGTTATTAAACATAATAAATTAAGAAAAGATAAAAACTTATGGAGCAATAATGAAGAGGGAGACAAAATAAAATATATAAAAACAGATGATGAAAAAGCAGAAGGAGACTATGTTGTAAAAGAAATCAAAAAAATCAAAGAAGCAGGTACTAGTTATGATGATATTGCTATTTTATATCGTACTAATGCTCAATCCAGAGCAATAGAAGAAGCAATGTTAAAGGCAAACATTCCTTATCGTATCATTGGCAGTTTTTATTTCTACAATAGAAAAGAAATTAAAGATTTACTATGTTATTTAAGACTAATCAATAATCCCAAAGAT
Organism: uncultured Bacilli bacterium; assembly: GCA_934167785.1. Next base: position 1,070 of record CAKPLX010000074.1, on the reverse strand, counting down.
GATGTTAGTCTATCTAGAATTATTAACGTTCCCAAAAGAGGAATAGGAAATGTTACAATTGGAAACATAAATGCAAAAGCAGAAGAAAATAACACTTCCATGTTTGAAGCAATTACCTCAGGAAAAGAACTTATCTTTAAACAACTAATTGAAGAATTAACAAAATTATCAGAAAATAAAACTCTAACAGAAATTGTTGAACTTGTTTTAGAAAAAAGTGGATTAAAACAAGACCTATTAGCAGAAAAGACTTTAGAAAATGAAATTCGATTAGAAAACCTAGAAGAATTTAAATCTATTACTAAAAATTATGAAAATGAATATGGTGAAGTATCCCTAGATGACTTTTTAAATGAAATATCACTTATTTCTGACGTAACAGAACATGCTGAAGGAAGTAATAAAGTAAGCCTAATGACTGTTCACTCTGTAAAAGGATTAGAATATGACTATGTATTCATCATTGGAATGGAAGAAGGGATATTTCCTCATTATAACTCTATTATGGAAGGAACAAATGAAGCAATAGAGGAAGAAAGACGACTATGTTATGTTGCTATAACAAGAGCAAAGAAAAAATTATGGATAATTAATACAAAAAAAAGAATGCTTTACGGACAAACACAAGTTAATGCTCCAAGCCGTTTTATTGAAGAAATTGATGATCAATATCTAGAAAGAGAAAAAAAGACAACCTCAATTTTCACTAAGGTAGCCAAAATCAATAAAGAAAAAATGTATCGAAATACTAATGTTGATTACAATATAGGAGATAATATTCGTCACGAAGATTATGGAGAAGGTATTGTAACCGCTGTTGATAAAAAAATTATCACTGTAGCTTTTCCTCATCCAATAGGAATAAAAAAATTCATTAAAAACCATCGAAGCATTACTAAAATAAGTTAAACATGCCAAGAAAATAAGGAACAAGATAGTTTTCCTTTAAATAATAAAGCAATAACACGAATAAAAATTTTATTTAAGAGAAATATTTCGTTGAATTCTAAATAAAGTGCACAATTAAGTGCATTACGACCCAAAATGTGTATTTTCATAAGAAAATGCAC
>CAKPLX010000073.1 GCA_934167785.1 uncultured Bacilli bacterium | reverse complement strand
ATCGACGTCTCCAAGCATCAGGGCAAGATCGACTGGACGAAAGTCGCTGCGGATGGCGTAGAATTTGCTTTTATCCGTGTGGGGCTGAGAGGATACGGTACCGAGGGTAAGTTAGTAGAAGATGAATATTTTGAACAGAATATCAAGGGAGCCCTGCAGGCAGGTATCAAAGTAGGTGTCTACTTCTATTCCCAGGCGATCACGGATGCAGAACTGTTGGAAGAGGCGAATCTGGTATTAGAGAAGGTAAAGCCTTACAATGTTGAGCTTCCCATTGTCTACGATGTGGAGAAAGTAAGCGGCGGCAAAGGACGTGCCAATGATCTGAGCGTGGAAGAGAGAACCCGCCTGACCGCCCTGTTCTGCCAGACTGTTCAGGATGCCGGTTACAAACCCATGATCTATCACAACATGGAGATGGGCACTCTGATGTTAGACCTGTCCCAGCTGGAATCCTATGATAAGTGGTTCGCTTATTACAATGATGATCTGTATTATCCGTATGCCTACAAGGTATGGCAGTATACCGAAAAAGGTGCTGTGGACGGCATCAATGAGGAAGTGGATCTGAATATCTGGTTCGGGGACTTCTAAAAAATAAATATATTTATCAGGTATGGAAGACTTCATTCAGCAGTGAATGGAGTCTTTTTGCATAGGTAAACTATTGCGGACCACGGGTAAACTATTTATAATTGTGGAAGAACAATATGATCAGAGTCAGTGGACTGTGTCTGGCGGGGAAATGGTTTATGAGTAAGAAAAATTTAAAGGACAACATCAAGAGAATATATAATGTTATTTTGTTACTGGCAAGCGTTGGTATTCTGGGGGCGGCAGTGATGATCATTCATGAAAATGAGGAAAAATCCATTGCTGAGCAGAAACAGTATGAGACGATTAGTGTCCAGATGGTAGAGAAACAGTTAAATATTTCCGAAGATTTGATTTATAATCTGGTGGCAAATAATACAGATTATCCTGTCATTACTTCTGAAAATGATAATCAGCGTACGCTTGCGTTAGTTAAGATCAATGAATATATGACAAGAGAAACGGTGCTTAATAATAGTGTCTATTATTTTTTCTTATATGATACACAGAGAAATTCCTGGGTGAGCAGAGTGGGAGTTAATGGGAACAATAATGAGATTGTTTATCTGAAGGATTATATAAAAGCAACGATCAACGGAGAAAAAGCTGCGGGCTATAACTGGAAACTGTGCAATATTCATGGGAATGACTACCTGATATATATTTACAGAGATGGGGATGTTTATGTCGGAGCAGTGGCAGATGTCAATTATTTATTGAATGATATTGAAAGCATTACGGACAACAGTATTTTTTTATATGATGCTGGGGACAGCAGCACAGAACCTGAATCCGTAGTGGAGGAAGGCTGGCATCTGTTTCAGGGAAAGCTCTATTATGTGTTTTGCGACCGACTGGAAAGAACTTCTGTTTATATGACTACATATTGCGATGCAAAAAATATCATGATAGGCTTCGGATGGATATTATTTATAATCACTGCGGTGTGTATCGCAGCACTGATTCCGGGGATGTGGTTCAAGTATCATATTTATCATACGGTGACGGTTCCCATTGACCGGATCGCGGAAAATATGGATAAAATCAAGAATGGCGCCGATGTGTCTGAACTTGAGGATGTTACATCTGAGTATACGGAAATCAGTGAATTGAATCAGACCTTGAAGAATATGGTACACCAGATCTACGGACTGGAGCAGGTAAAGCTGGATTATCTTCATTTACAGGCGAATCCGCACTTTATTTTAAATGGACTGAATATGCTGTATACCATCCTGGAGCAGAAAAAGGAGACCGAGCTGACCGGCTATGTGATGATGCTTGTAAAGCATATGCGTTTTATGATCCACTTGAAAGAAAAGACCATTCCTTTAAAAGGTGAAATGGAGTTTACGAGAAACTATATCGGACTGTATCAAAAAAGGGTTCCTTTTCAGATTGTTTTACAAGAAGAGGGCACCGGTCAGTATCCGGATATGCAGGTGCTTCCCTATTCTATTCAGACAATTGTGGAAAATTGTGTAAAATACGGAATGTCAAAGGATGGTAATATTTATATCTTCATATCGGTGGAACAGGCAGAAGACAGAAATATTATCAGGATCAGTGACCGGGGAAAAGGCATCAATAAAAATATCAGCGCTATGCTTGCGGAGAATCAGAGAGTAATTGATGAATATGGAAAAGAACATATTGGTATGTATAACGTGAAATCAAGAATGCAGATGATATTTGGAGATAGTGCATCATTTGAAGTGCTGGAGAACCCGGAGGGCGGAAGCCTGATCCGTATGTCCTGGAAGACGGAATAAGTCGATTTTTGAAAGGTAGAAAGTCTTTTTTTTATATGATCAGCCAAAGTAAAGTGTTTTATAATCAGAATTACAAAAAACGGCTGGAGGAGAAGAAAATGATACTTGATCTGACAAATGTTCCTTTTACAAGACGAAATTCCTACATGGTGATTTCTTACATCACAGACCAATTCAGACTTTTTGGAAGAAAGATCGCAGAGGATGAAGGTCTCTATCTGAGGAGTGTCAGGGGAGACTGCCGCATGAATCCTCTGATCGCACACCTGGTTCCTACTTATCAGGGAAAGGCTGCTGAGTACACTTATTACTCAGATGGAACAGAAATTGTCGTGGAATTCAAGGCGGCAGATGCCAAAATAGAGATTATTTTTGCCGAAGAGAATACATTACTGATTCGTGGACAAGGAGAGGGGATCGGTCTGGAATTCGATCGCCTGGCAGGTTCGGATAGCTTATATGATTATGTTATCACTATTCCTTACAAGGAAAGAGAATTCTATGAGGCAAATCTGTTCCGGAATGCCAGCAAATATATTTTCGGCAGCAGGAAAGGCAAAAAGAGTTTTGCGCAGGACTGGCAGGAACAGACGGCCAAGGCATGCAAGATTGTTTATGAAGCCGTAGACGGTGAATTTGAAGCAACAGTAGAAGAAGCACAGGTGGAATGGAAATTCCGGGAATATACTTTTTCATTTGACGAAAAACTGGCTGAGGTAAAAAAAGAATTCGCAGAATTCTGCAATACAATGCCGGAAGTGCCGGACGAATATGAAGAAGAAAAAAAACTGGCTTCCTATATAGATTGGTGCAGTCAGGTAAAACGTGGTGGGAGACTCACAAGAGATGCACTTTATCCTTCTAAGAACTGGATGATCGGTGCATTTAGCTGGGATCACTGCTTTATTGCACAGGCACTTTCGTATCACCGCCCCAAGGAAGCCTGGGATCAGTTTATGATTATGTTTGATTATCAGGATGAGACAGGACGTATACCGGATGCTGTGACAGATGCGTATATTACATGGAATTTCTGCAAGCCGCCAGTGCATGGCTGGACGTTAATGAAAATGATGGAGCATATGGAGCTGTCAAAAGAACAACTGCAGGAAGCATATGAGAGACTGGCTAAGTGGACTCACTGGTGGTACGATTATCGGGATTCGAATCATAATGGGTTATGTGAATATTATCATGGAAATGACTGCGGATGGGATAATTCTACTGTGTTTGATCATTCCATTACTGTGGAATCTCCGGATCTGTCCGCTGAATTGATCCTTCAATGTGAAGCATTGGGCAGAATTGCCGGAATGCTTGGACTGGAGGAGGCAGACGAATGGAATGCCATGGCTCATGCCCAGATGGAAAATCTGTTGAAATATCAATTTGAAGGAAACAAGCCGGTAGCCAGAGACCGCAATACCGGGGAGATCATTACCTGTAACAGTCTTCTTCCCTATACCTGTATTATTTTAGGAAAACGGTTACCTGAAGAAAAAGCCGCATATATTGTAAATGCCCTGAAAAATGAATTCCTGGCACCGGGAGGAATAGCCACAGAGAAGGTTGACAGTGAATTATATCAGTCCGACGGTTACTGGAGAGGTCCGATCTGGGCACCAACTACAATGATGGTGCTGGATGGACTGTGGCAGTTAGGAGAGCATGAGTTTGTAAGGGAAGTTGCGAAGCGTTTTGCCGGTATGGTGCAAAAAAGCGGATTCCCTGAAAATTTTGATTCGGTTACGGGTGCCGGTAACAGAGACCGGGCATTTTCCTGGACTGCTTCTACTTTTATGGTAATAATGAACCGCTACTTTATGGAGAATTGAAAATGAACATTTTAATTGTAGATGATGAGATACTTGCAATTGAAAATGTTGAGAATGCATTAAAAAACATTTCTGTTCCGGATACCCGGGGCAGAAATGTTTTTCGTGCATTTAACATTAACGATGCTAAAAGTATTATTGCTACGGAAAATATTGATATCTTACTTTGTGATATTGAGATGCCGAACGGGAATGGAATTGACCTGGTACGTTGGATCTATGAAAGCGGATATCATATGGAATGTATTATGATCACCTGCTATGCAGATTTCAATTATATTAAAAATGCCATGAAATATGGTGTGACAGGGTACATTTTAAAGCCTGTGGATATTCAGGAATTTGAAAGTGTTATCTGTCAGGCATATAAAAACCTTGCCATCCGGAATAGTGAGATCAGACGAAAAATGGAGCATTATGTCTCTGCACTTTTGATGGGAACAGCTGTAGAATATACAGAAGCTGATAAGGAGCTCCAGAAGACAGGACGTCAGAAGGAAGATTATTGGGGGATTTTCCTATCGGTAAAATACAGACCACTTGAATTTTGTGACTGGGATAAAAAAAGCACCTGCTTTGT
>CAKPLX010000072.1 GCA_934167785.1 uncultured Bacilli bacterium | reverse complement strand
GGAATTGTTATGGTGCTATTCTTATTTCGTACTTACGAAATTCATCCTACTTTGTAGGTTCATATAAAGGATGATTAATAAATATCTCCTTTATTTCTCTTAATTTTAATTCTTATTAGTTCATCCTATTATTATAAAAATATAAAAATTAATAGGATGATAGCTCATAATGACCACCTCCTTAAAATGAAAAAAAGAAGACCTAAGTCCTCTTTGCATAATTATTTCATTTTACTATATTTTACCACTTGACTTTTATAAGTCAATGAATATCCGATGCTTTTTTGTGCTTTATTTTTCTTTTTTTTGCTTTATTTTTCTTTTTTTTGCTTTTTTTAACTTTTTTATGCTTTTTGATGCTTTTCAATGCTTTTTTGTGTCAATCAACATTATTCTATACAAACATACTTTGCATAAGTCCTTTTTTTAGTTCCTGTAGTTTTAATAATATATTTTATTCAATTAAAATCTTCTTATCCAAACTTATAAATATTTGTGATATATCTTTTTATGTACCATAACTTAGGCAATAAATTTTCATTAATTGCACTTCCATGGATACTTATGTCCCACCAAAAATTGATTATAAAATTTGCAAGTAAAAAATAGAAACAATCAACTATATTAAAATTTCAAAGCATTTATATGACTATAAAGATTCATAATTATATGTCATAAAAGCTAATATTTTTCGTGTCATTTTCTATCTATTTCATCATTTATCAATATATTTTTTCTTTGATAACTTTCATATAAGATTTAAAAAGCAGCAATATTGTGCTGCTCAGAATATTTTATAACTTAAATCAATATTTCCATTAATATAAATATTTTCAATTATATCATTTAATTTTTCTTTTGTTGTTTGAATAGAGCTAAACAAATCTAAAACTCCAGCCTTATCATCCCAATTTTTATTATCAATTTCAAACCTTTCACTTGTTGATGCTTCTTTTGTAAGTTTATTATAGTATAAAGAGCATATATTATTTACAACGCTTTCCGGAAAATTAGGAAACGGGATTGATAAAATATTATTTAATTTTAATTCTTTCATTTTGGATCCCATTGATAAATTAGCACAATACTTCCTATAGATTTTACTATTCATTAAACATGTCATTAATATTAATTTTTTATTGTCACTATTTTTTACACGATATATTCCTTGATTATGTTGTGCTTTACCATTTATTTCATAATCATAATAGGAAGATATTCCAACATATTCCCCTAAACCACCTTTAGAGGTTCTATTTATAATCAACATACAATTTTCATTTATATTATTTTTCTCACAATCAATCCTATATGACAAATCTATTGTACCATCATTATAAATATAAGATGGTACAATCCAATAATACTTTAGGTCATCATTACCTATATGTCTTTGTTTCGGAGTATTTCCACCACTAATACAATCCGCTGATATGTAAAAACAACCATTATAATAATTTTTGATATTATTATCTATTACTGAAAATTCTTCTGTATAATTACCTGTATCTAACCTATTAATTTGCATTAATTGACTTATTTTAGGATATTTTTTATCACTATCATTATTCCAATTACTACAATTTAATTCCGTTATTATAATGTCATTTATTTTAGTAATCTTATTTTTTAATTCATTTTCTTTATTAATAATAATTTTAATTAATGACTCAACATATTCAACTACTTTTCTTGAATTTGGATAAGGAATAATACAGTCAAGATATAAATCTTTTGCATGCATTATTGTTGCACCTTTAGGTATTTTAGAAAACAATTGTTCTTTAAACTTTTTATTTTTTATGATAGCATATATATAATATTTATCTTTACTAATTTTTATTCTATTTATCCCGCTTGAATACATATAATTAGGATAATCGCTATCTAATAATACTACTTTCCCTACATTTGAATCTTTAACTATTAATAAATCATTTTGTTTTAAATTCATGTCTACAAATGCAAGTTTAGATATCTGTAAAACAGAATTTTCATCTTCAACAATAGAATATTTATAATCTGTAAAAGCAGCTGTTCGTATAAATTTATAATCCGACTTTTCTACATAATTTGTACTTCCAATTTCTATTCCCTTATCAATACCATCAATCAAACCTCTTAATGGATATTTTTTGTTAGCTAATATATCAAAGGAAGAATAATTTGATGGAGATAAAATATTTCTGTTATTTAAAACACTGCTAATTCTTATTTCAGTCATAATACCTCCTATAAAAATATATCTTGTAAATCCTTTTCTTGTTTCAAACACCAACTTTTAAATTCTTCTATAGTATCGCTAAATTCCTCGTCAATTATTGGATTTCCTTCATTGTCAACCATAGTTTCATATTTGCTATCTAATTTGTAAATTTTATCAAAATACTTAACACGATTCGAGGTTTTAACAGTATACCCTACTTTTTTAATATCTTTAACAAAAATACTATAGTCTTCAGAAATTAATTTATTCAATTTTTCTTCAGTTGGTTTATATGCAACTATTATTGTTGTATTAACACCTGTGTCTGCAAAAACATTCGAAGGCAAATCAAATAATGCAACAACTCTCATTTTTTTCATAAACCATTCTCTGGCTTTTGACCATTTTTCAACTGAAGCTAATGAATTTGACAATATAATACCTAATCTTCCATTTTCTTTTAATATATGATAAGCATTTTCTAAAAAAATTAATCCCATATCAATAGAATTAGAATCTTTTGCAATATCCCATAATTCATAATTTTCTATCGCAAGTCTATCAGATTCATTTTTAACTTCATATCTTCTTCCATCGCCAAACGGAGGATTTGTTAAGACTATATCAAATTTTTTTAATTTTTTTTGTTTGTCCCAATTATCCCAATTTCCGTTTTTATGAAGTTTATTATCTAATTCAACTAGTTCACCTCTAGAATCAAACTTCCAAATAATAGATCCTTTATCTGGTTTATATGATAATTTTGAATTTCCATCACCATTAAGTAGCATATTTAATTGCGCTAACATAATCATTTGTTCATCATTATCTAATCCATATAAATTTTCATCATTTAATCTACCATTTGCATGCTTATATGCTAAAGCTAAAAAATCACCAATACCAACAGTTGGATCAATTACTGTTTCTGTTCTTTTTGGATTAACAATATCAACTAAAAAGTCTATAACTGGAATTGGAGTAATAAACTGTCCGTTTTTTGCTTTTGAAAACTCACTAGCAAATTGATAAAAAACTAACTGATATAAGTCAGTTTGATTAGATAATATAAAACTATAATCCTGAAACTGTTTGACTATTTCACTAATAATATTTATATGTGATTCCTTAGACCAACTAATTGTTTCTTCATCATTTTCTTTTAAAATATAGTGATATTTTTCAGAAGCTTCATTATATAACTTTCTCATTCTTTCTATAAAGCTTTTTATATCTTCATCTGAAAGCGTAATAAAATCTTTTTCATAATCATTAATATAAAATAATAAATCCATTTTTCGAATTTCATGTTCTTCTGCATAAAAATCTAATTTTCTATTATCATTTTCATCAATATATAATTCTTGTGATCTTTTTTCATCAAATATTTTTAAAGCTAATATTTGAATTAATATTTCATACCCACGCTGATTTAACATTGATTGTTTATCCATTACTTTTAAAATTTCTGAAACGTTATCCTTTAATTGGGTAGATGTAGCACCCGTAATAATATCCAAATCATAAACATTTCGTCTTCCTCTATCAATAATTGTATATTCTAATTTTTTTGTTATTTGTTCATAATTTGGGATTTTAATATATGCATCTGGTATTTCTAAAGAAAGCTCTTTGATACCACTTTCTTCACCTTTTTTATTCAAACTATCATCAAGTCTAATTATTTTATCATAATTTTTCTTAAATAAGTATAGTCTTTCAGTATCGTAAAGCATACCAATTCCATAATAATTTTCAATTTCTTTAATTGCAGGTCTCAACTGTTGATTATAAACTACTTCAACATTTTTGGCATCTTCATTTTTAAATTCGATTACACATATAATATTTTTTCGTATCCATTCTAATTCACTTTGTTCGTTTGTCTCATGAAATTTTTTATAATGAGAAAACCAATCTTCACTAATAAAAATTGCAGCATCAAATTTTATAGGAGCAGAATTCTTATTTCCTTTTGGTAAACAAACTTCAACTCCAATATAATCTTTTTTATATAATCCTGAGTTTATTAAAGAAGAAATAAATTGCCATTTATAGTACTCTTCATTTCTTTCATTATTCTTTGATTTTATTATACATTCTTTATTTAGTGTCAAATTGACAGGTACATTTGCAACATAAATATTTTTATTACTATACTCTTTATCAAAGTTTTCTTTTTCTATACTGAATTTCTTTACTTCTTTCCCCATTTTAGTCCACCTACCTCTACTAAATTATATCACATAAATAACTCATTTTATATATAAAATTATTATTTTTTTGCAAATTTGCAAATATGTTAATTTTTTTTGATAATTATATCTGTAGAATTTAATTTTCTATTAACCAATCAATTATATTTTTTTAATATCAGTTTCTTTACCAATAATTTTGTATTTTGTATTTTGTATTGCACAAAATACTTTTTTATAAAAAAAAATTAATCTTAAATACTAACTATTTTCTACTAATTTCTTCAATTTATTTATTTGTCTATTTAATAAAATACATAGCTTATTAATTCTATTATCTGAATATTTTGTTATATATTGATATTCATGTAATAAATTATCAAACCATTCAGGAATATCTTCTAATTTACTTACTTCAATTCTTTTTATATTTTTTACTACTTTAATTATTTCATCAAATGGTTTAACTTCATAAAATAATTTACCATCACCAATAATATGCATTTCTT
>CAKPLX010000071.1 GCA_934167785.1 uncultured Bacilli bacterium | reverse complement strand
GGTAATCATGAAAGCACCCTCCTTGGATTTTTGTCTCGTCAACTTCAATCCTAACACAGGATCCCGGTGCTTTCTTTTTTTCTATTAACTTTTCCTACAAAAACCTTACCCTACGAGAATACTGTCAACAATTTAAACACAAAAAAGACGATTCAACATTAATATAAATCGTCTTTTTTGCAACAGTTTTATTACTGCCTAACTCTTTTATGGAGAGTCATGACAGGTTTGTAGTCTATGCTATTTTCTACTTTATCATATAAAATGACAGTAGGATCTATATTTTTCATAATAGTTCTTCCAATCTCAAAAGCTATAGGATTCGGAACTGCCGGTATAAGATTAACCGTTACATCTTCACCATAATGCATCCTAATATTACTCAGTAAATCTCTAAACTTTATCTGGAATTCTATTACCTGTCTTCTACTTTGTAGAAATAAAAATCCAGGAGTTTCTGCTTGTATATGGTAACAAGGATTATCGGGAAGTAATGTCTTATCAATAAAGCCACTGACTTCGACTAATACATTTACTTCTTGTGTTTTTTCTTCCTCTTGAGGATTAATCACACGAAAACCTGATTGTTTTTCCCCACTCCATTTCCAGTTCTGCCTATCTCTGAAATACTGAAAGCAGTCTACCTTTACTTTGTTTCCCAGAACATAACCTAAATAACAGGAATACGGAATTTTTGCCATACAAAACAGACAATACTTTTCCTGTTTTTGTTCAGACAACAAATGCAAGTTAACTACTCTTTCAATTGTAGTCATTGCTGTTGTAATATCCTCTACCTGTGTTAAATCAATGTTCAGTGTTTCTTCCAAAGGATAATATGGTTGTACAGCGTCATAAATATCTTGATTCCCTATTTGCGGAACCTGATTTTGAATTTTACTCCACATCTTAATTATTCTGACGCCATAGGCTTGTCCCATCCCTGTAACTCTAAAAATTCGTTCCTCATGCTCCCGTTTGAATTTTTGTAAAAGTTCTACCGGGTACATATCAACATATTGGGAATCGTCTATTAAGTTATTATGTTCAGAGCAAGTAAGCATCAAATTTGAAATATCTTTCGCCAGTCTCTCTGAATTTTCATTTCCACGAGGTCCTGTAGGTATCCAACTGACAATATGTGCAATATTTGCCAAATTTCGTGGTTGTTGTGTTACTCCGTCTTTATATAAATATTTATTACACCCTCGAAACTCACACCTTCCACCTGATTTTATCCATAATTCTCTTTGAACGGCTCTAGGAATATTGGGACGTCTCATTTTCTTTTCTTCACTCATGCTGCTCTCCCTCTATGTCAGTTTTAAGCAATTTAAGCTTTATAACTTTACCATGTAGGACCATCCACACTCCAATTTCTTCCGTACCTACAATAATAAAGAACAGTTTTTCTGAGTTATTACTGCTTTTATTGCTGATCCTGATCCAATTTTTAATATCAATATTTGAAGGTTGTGGTTTCTCCTGCTTATGAGTATGCCACTCCCCTAAATATGTTTTTTTGAAATTTGATTGCTCCCATAACTGATTCATTGCCTCTTGATGGCCATTTTCCATTCTTTGAAATCTATATCTTGTTCGCCTGTCTGTGCCATATGGTTCAGTAATATCAGTTATTAAGATTGAATTATGCGATGGATTTAGCAATCCAACCAAAATTCCACCACTTTCTATATTATAATCGTAATTTTTAATGTATGATCTAAGTTTACAACACACATTTTCTGCAATATCTACAGAAAAATTCTCTGTGCAAATTCCGTACTTCATGTATTCTCTATTCAACTCCTCCACATATCGCACAATGAGTATTTCCGAATTTAGTTCTCACATATTCTTTATTTTTACAAAGAATATTATAATATTCTGATACTTTGAAATGATTGGACATTAATTCATCGCACGACCCAATCCATGATTCAACAGTATTCTCTATTATTTCACCTCGTAGTACCTTTACTATCAAACGAGTTGCTAATATTGCAGTCTGCTGTGAATCCAAACTACTATATGGCACAAAGGCTCCACTACATCCAGAAACATTTTTCTTAAACGTCTGCCCTTCCTCCACTAAACTCGCTTTAAAAGATGTAATTTCGGAAGCATTTATCTTCGTATATAGACACTGCAAACAAGATTTATTATCCAAATTTACTACTATTACATGTCCTCCTATCCCATAAGGTTCATTAAAACAGCATACAAATGGTGTTAATATGTGCTCCTGATATAATATCCTATTAATTTCCAAATTTAAAGTAGGCTCTCCCAATGCAGAAATGATCACATCATAATTCCCAAGTCTTTTATGTTGCACTAGGAATTCCTCAACAGAACGATCCTTATAATTCAATGAATCAATATCCACATATGGATACATCTTTTCTAATTGTTCCTTTAGCAAATCAGCTTTATTTTTCATGGTATGATTCACCGCTGAATCAAATCCAAGAAAATGCCTGCAAACATTTTCTTCATGAAACACATCTATATCCAATATATTCAATTGTGTAACTCCCATTTGGCATAAATTATTAGCCAAGAATCCCCCTATCGAGCCAACACCTAATAGTAAAATTTTTTTATCCCTTAATAATATTTTGCTATCTACTCTAGCCAAGAGATAATTATAATCTATTCTTTTTACATATACAGGATCTATCTTTGCGTTGACTATATTGGATATTTGCATATATTTTTTCCCTGAAATATCAATGCTAAATCCAAACATAATATCTCCCATAGGCGTTTCATATACTAAAAAAATATACTGTAAAAAATTTTTAACCTTTTTTTGTAAAAATTTTTCAAACTTTCTTTGATATGATGCTGAAATATTTCTTAAAATATAATTTCTCAAATCCTTCCATTTATAATTTTCTCTTATGTTTATTAAAGAGCTCTTTCTCCTTAGGCGTATTACTAAACATTTTTTATATAAATATGCCCCATTTCTTTTTGCATGTAAATGATTATATGCCATCACCGAAGCATCATTTTCTGTCTTTGCAACTACACGAATATTCGAACTTAAAAACATATTATATTCATTATAAGTTATTTCCGATGTATCAAAACAAGAATAAACGCATCTTCTATTTCCTATTTTCATCCAATATGCGTCAAATTCTCGAAAAATCTCTTTGTTATACTCATCCGTTCCAGGTATTATATTTAAAATTTTTATTGCTTGATCATAACAGTCTAACAGAAGCTGATCCGGCATGTCTTTTTTAATTAACATAGAACTTTTATCATACAGACATATTTTTCCATCGGATTCAACATGTACTCTGAAAACATTATCATTTTCAACGTAAAAAACAGGAAATCTCAATGGAAAATATTTATCAAAAGCAATAATTAAATTGAGGCTGCTACCATCCATTAAATTCACACTGCCAAAGAAAGCGGCCTCATATTTATGCAAGCCGCTTTCTTTGGGAAAGAAATGTACTTCACGTTGTTCATTTAGTTTACTCACTAAGTTTTCGTAATAATTGCTATCCATAATACCTCATGCTGACTCCGATGTTCCTACCAGACTTTTATCAACAGTTATCGGGAAATCGTCTCCAAACAATTCTACCAGAACTGTACAAGCTTCTGATTTCTTTGTCTTTCCTTTAACTTCATTTAATTTTCCATACATTCCATTTATCTTCTGGTAGAAATCTTCCATTTGCTTATCGGTCATCTTAGAAAATAAATTATTATATGGCTCTACAGGAAGGTTCAAAATAATTGTATGGCACATCTGCTGTGCATCGTTACTCCAACTATATGAAAACCGATTGCGTATATTAGTTACCAAATTATATAATGCTGAAAAATCATCATAAACATCTTTTCCTGTTGACCAGTCATATGTCTTCTTAACACTAAATCCACCATCATATGCCAACATTGTCAAAGCAATTCCAGTAGGTGCACTATCTCCGTTAGATGAAAAATTATGACTTTTCCATTTTTTCATATATCGAATTACTCTTCTAAACTGAGCAGCATCATCACCAGAATACTCTCCTTTAATTGCATTTATTAAGCCCTGAGGATCTGATACCTCCCAATACCGATATTCCGCATTAGAATATGTTTTTCCTTTTGCAATGTACATTTTTTCATCTGTATTATCAGCCGCATAAACAGCAAAATCTACATGGTATGCAGGCTCTCCATTCTCCTGATATGTAACCGTAACACATGAACGTCTAATTTCAACTTTTTTTGTATGTCCATCCAAAGCATCTTTTATCCATGTTTTAGGTTCTACAGGATCACTGTAATCATCTTTACTGATATTAAATTTTATTCCAACATCAATGTCATAATCTTCATCTTCTGGATATATTCCAGTCCCCATCGCATAACTTCCCTGATTGAAAGTTGTATATGAAGCTGCATCTTCGGAAATATTCTTTTTTAATTTTTTTAACAAAATATCTCTTTTATCCCTGAGTTTTTGATTTTCGTCATCTAATTTTATGTTATTATGAAATTCAATAAATTCTTTTTGTAAGTCTAACATATAATTCCTCCTTATGTTAGCACTCGTCTTAGTTGAGTGCTAATTTAAAAATACTGCTATATCATAAAATTGTCAATACATTTATTTTCAGAAATATTCCCTTTCTTAATCATATACATCATCTTTAATTTCTAAATTTTTTCAAGTATTTTACAAGTTTCTCTGTATTTATTCTACAAGTGATCATGATTACGATCATCGCTCTATGACAACTGATGAGCATATACCGTCATGTATACGGGTTCTGTCCGTGCTATCACTGCAGATAGATTAACTGCTCACAGTGCAGCCATATTACGCGGCCAAAGAGGGCGCAGGAATCGGTGACGGAAGTTATGTGTCATTAAACCACGCTAACTATTAAATATGAGGATCACTATGGGAAAAACGAACGCAAATTTATCAAACTACAATGATTTTCGGAAATATTCCGTAGAAGAAATTGGAAATATGTTAGGAATTGGCAAAACCAAAACACGTGAATTGCT
>CAKPLX010000070.1 GCA_934167785.1 uncultured Bacilli bacterium | reverse complement strand
AACCCCAATCCAATATAAAATCGAATCAGGGTTTTAAGTGTCTTTTTAAACTGTCCACTTTTTCTTGACTAGTTCAATTGGACGCTTTTTTATTATTAAGCAGCTTTTTTAGCAGTTTTGATTTCTCTAGCACTTAATCTTACTTTTTGGATATTTCCTTTTTCATCTTCGATACGAACTTGTTGTAAGTTTACTTTTTGTGCTTTTTTTGTAACTTTTAAACAATTTGGTCTGTTATTTGCCATATTTGTTTTTTTACTTGATATATTCTTTGCCATTGTTATCCCTCCTTGAAATTAATTGCATTAAAACTATATCATAAAAATAGTTTTAAGTCAAATATTTGATTTGGTTTTGTGTCAAAATCTTCATTTTGGCATATTTTATCATGGAAGTGATATTTTATGTATGAAGTTTATACGGTAGAGTATGGGGATACTTTAACTTCTATTGCTAAAGATTGTGGGATATCAGAGATGGAACTTAGAAAGATAAATGGTTTTTCTTCTTTGTATGAAGTTGTTTCTGGTTCTTTAATTGTTATTCCTATTCAGGAAAGAAGGAGTTATCAGTATTATAATGTGAAAAAAGGTGACAATATATATGATATTTCTAAGAAATATGGAATTGATTATCATTTGTTATTGCAGTTAAATGGTTTAGATGAGGGAGATTATATTTATCCTAATCAATCGTTAATGTTACCAGCAGATGATGTAGAATTTTATTTAGTTAAAGAAAATGAAACTTTAAATGATATTTTAAAAAAACATAAAGTTTCAATAGAAGATTTTATGAAAGAAAATGGAAAAGTTTATTTACGAGAAGGACAATTGCTTAGTTTTTCTAAAAAATAATCTTTTCATTTCTTTTTTTTTAGTGTATAATTTTAACTATAATAGGAGGTAGTAAGATGATATTAAGAAAGCCTTATGGATTTTTGATTAAGCATTTTCGAATGATTCATTTAATTTTATTTGGGTTATCTTTATATTTAAGTATTAAAGTAAATCAAATTTTTAATTATTATAATGCTTTTGCTAAAGGAAATGCTAGTAAGTTAGATGCTGTTTCTTATATTACAAATTATTATGTGATTGCTATTATTTTTTCTATTATTATTTGTTTAATTATTTATGCCTTGATGCGATATAAGAAGAAACCAAGAATTTTGTATTTATTACTTATTCTTTTATATTTGATTATTGGTGTTATGGTACAAGTCTCTTATGAGGGATTACATACAATTTATATTACAGTTTTAGAAACAAAGACATTGAGGCTTTACCGTGATCTTTTGCGAATTCTTGTTTGGGTTCAATATTTTTCTTTGATCTTTTTAATAATTAGAGGATTAGGATTTGATATTAAGAAATTTAACTTTGTTCGTGATTTGGAAGAGTTAGGGGAGAATGTTGATGATAGTGAAGAAGTTGAATTGACACTTGGAGGAATGGAAGTTACACAACGAAAAGTTCATCGTGGGATTCGAGAACTAAAGTATTACTATTTAGAAAATAAGACTTTTATTCATCTTATTGCTTTGGTTTTGTTGCTCTTTATTTTTAGTACTTTTATGGTAAATAAGGAAGTTATTAATAAGGTTTATCAGGAAGGTGAGGTTTTTTCTTCTGATAATTTTAATTTTTTAGTTACTGACTCTTATATTACGTCTAGGGATTACCGTGGATCTCTTGTTGGAGATTTAGAACATAGTTTTATTGTTGTTAGAGTTTCTTTAGCTCCTAGAAATGGTGAAAGGGAGTTTGAGTCAGCAAATATGATTTTGAAAACGAAAAGTAATAGTTATTCTCCAGTAACTAGGTATTCAAATTATTTTAAAGATTTGGGGACAGTTTATGAAGATCAAAATATTTCTAATGAAAAGGCATATTTATTTTTGTATTCTGTTTTGAATAGTGAGTTAAATGATTCAATGAGTTTGATTTATGCTGGCAGTAAGGTTGTGAAATTAAGTCCAGTTAAGTTGGATGATTATGATAGTACTAAAGAATTGAAGGTAGGGGAAGTATTGGATTTATCTGATACAGTACTAAGGAATGGTTCGATTTCTATTACTGGATATGAATTGCAGGATAAATTTTCTTATTCTTATGAATATGAACTTAGGGGAGAAAAATTTAGGGGAGAGTATACTATACAAAGTAATCAAAACATAATATTGAATTTAAAAATCAAAAAAGAGCAGTTGGATAATTTTAAAATGTATGATTTTCTTTTAAATTATGCTACGCTTCATTATAAGGTTGATGATCAGGAACATACACTTTCTTTTTATGATAAAACACCGGGTGATTATCGAGATGGTGTTTATTTAGCGGTAAATAAGGAATTGCAAAATGCTTCTCGAATTTGGTTTGATATTACAATTAGAAATAAAAAATATTTGTATGTTTTGAAATAAAAAGTTGATTGAGATTTATTTGAAATAGGTTTTATTCTTGTTAAAAATAAAATTATGTTGTATAATTTAAGTGAGGTGGATAAATGCAACCAATACATTATGTTATTATTATTGCGGTTTTAGTTATTATATTTTTGGCTGTTATTCGCGCTAATAGTAAAGATTTTAAGTTAGAAATTAATAAATTAGTTGAGTATCTTGGCGGTAAGGATAATATTATTGATACGGAAGTGGAAATGTCTCGATTTAAAGTTACATTAAAAGATGTTACTAAAGCCAATAAAGAAGGAATTATGAAATTAGGGGCTAAAGGTGTTGTTGAAATTGAAGATCAATTAAAGATTATTTTTGGGAAAGATGCTAAAAAATTAAAAAAATATATAGATGAGTTGAAGTAGAAGTAATTTTAATTATTTCTCTTTTTTTTCGACATTTTTTCTAATGTCGACATAATTCGACAAAAATAGTGCTAGTGGTAAGATAAAATTATATTTGAGAAAAGAGGCATATTATGAATTTTATGGAGGATATAATTTTAAATGTTATTTTGATGATGTTTCCAATTTTAGTTTATTTTATTTATAATTGTTATAGAGAAGTTTGCATGGAAAAGTATAATAATTTGTTATTAGACGTTTCTTTAGTAAGTTCTATGTATTTATGTTTTCGCTATGGTAATGTAAATAGAAATACATTGGGGCTATTGTTTTGTAATTTACCAATTGTGGTTGCTTATTTAAAAAAACAGCCTAGTGTTGGGGTATTATTATCTCTTGTTGTTGTTATTTATACTTATTTTTATTTACATCTTTGTGGAATTTTTATGATTATTAAGTTTATTTGTTATTTTGTAATTTTTATGATTGGAAATAAAAGAAAGATAAAAGAAAATACTTTTATTTTAGTGGTAGCAGTTTTACAGGGATTTTTCTTTACACTGGAATATTTTTATCTTTTTGAAACGAGTGATGTTATTTCTATGATGAAAATATTTTTCTATATGTTATTGTTTTATATCCTACCATTTTCTTTGTTACATTTATTTCGATTAGCGGAGCAAGTTACCTCTTTGTATTTAACTGTATCAGAACTAGAAAAGGATAAACAAATTAAAAATTCTTTATTTAAAATTACACATGAAGTAAAGAATCCTATAGCTGTTTGTAAAGGATATTTGGATATGCTTTGTGTTAATGATTCTAGTCAAGTGCAGAGATATATTCCTATTGTTAAGGAAGAATTGGCTAGAAGTTTAGATATTATGAATGATTTTATGGAATTTAGTAAGATAAAAATTGATGCTGATATTGTTGATATTAATATGTTATTAGAAGAAGTAGAGGAAGGGTTACAGTTATTGATGCGTGGAAAAAATATTGAGCTTTCGACTGATTTGTTGGAGGATGAGGTATATGTTATGGGGGATTATAATCGTTTAAAGCAAGTTTTTGTTAATTTGGTAAAGAATAGTTTAGAAGCAATGTTTAATGGTGGAAAAATTACTATTCATGCTTATTTGAAGAAGAATTATTATTTTATTGAAGTGATTGATAATGGTAGTGGTATGGATGAGGAAACATTGTCACATATGAAGGAAATGTTTTTTACAACAAAAGTTAAGGGAACTGGATTAGGAGTATGTTTATCTAATGAAATTATTAAAGCTCATCATGGAGAAATGCAATATTTTTCAAAATTAGATGAAGGGACAAAAGTGGTTGTAAAGTTGCCAATAACTGTGTTATAATGGTGCAATGTAGGGGAAGTGTTTATGGAAGTTTATGATATTTTTTTGGATCAATTACCTAAAATTGATTTACATGGATTCGATCGTGATAGTGCAGTGGTAGCGGTAAATGATTTTGTTGATGAGGCTTATCAAATGGGCTATTCAGAAATCTTAATTATTCATGGAATAGGTACAGGTATTGTTAGAGAAGCTACTCACTTGGCTTTATCTCGTAATAAAAAAGTATTGAGTTATCGTATTTGTGGGGAAAATGTTGGTTGTACAATTATAAAATTAAAGTAAAGGTAGGTTTTATTATGTATATGAAAAAGGCAATTGAAAAAGCGAGGGATACTTCTAAAAAAGGGCATGGAGGGCCTTTCGGTGCTACTATTGTGAAGGATGGAGAAATCATTTGTGTTTGTTCTAATACAGTACTTCTTCATCATGATCCTACAGAACATGCAGAGATGAATGCTATTCGGGAAGCTTCTCGAAAACTTGGTACTCATGATTTGTCAGGATGCGTTTTATATGCTACGGGTTATCCTTGTCCTATGTGTTTGTCAGCTATTATGTGGGCTAATATTCGGGAAGTTTACTATGGTACAGATTTGTGTGATGCAGAAAAAATAGGTTTTCGTGATGATTTTATTTATCAATTTATTCGTTCTGGAAATTGTGGGGATCAATTAAAGATTAAACAAATTGATCATGATTCTTGTTTAAAATTAATGGAAGATTATCAAGAGATGGGAAAAATTATTTATTAAATTTTAATAAAATTAATAAAAAATATTGATTAGTGTGGTATTTTGTGCTATTATTAATGCATACGGACCCTTAGCTCAGTTGGTTAGAGCATCCGGCTCATAACCGGGCGGTCGATGGTTCGAGTCCATCAGGG
>CAKPLX010000069.1 GCA_934167785.1 uncultured Bacilli bacterium | reverse complement strand
AGTCACCCAATTTTTTACCCTATATATCCTACTCCTGTTTTTGCAATAGCTGAATAATTGCTTCTCTTTCTTCCCCCTGGATACCGGCTGCATCAAGCGCCTGCTTCAAAGTTAAATTCATATTCTTCATAAAGTTTTCAACTAACTCTGCCTTTTCCGTTTTTGCATATTCCTTTGCATATTCCTGTACTGCTTCACACATGGTATCACGTCCTTCCTCTACTTCTTTGAAATGTCTTACTCCCTGTGACAGTTCTTTGTAATGCATATTATCGGGGTCTGTCTGATGAAAGTCCTGCATAAGATGTCCGATTTCATCATCACCCTTATAGTTGCCGTTTACATAAATTATATGTGATCCATCCTCAAAAAGCTTCCCGGTCTCTCTTACATATCGGTCAATATGGTACAATGGCAAACCCTCTTGAAATTTGTCACGCTTATAAATAAAGATTACATAAGAATCCTTGATTTCCTTAAATTCCTGACCTTCTTTCAACATTCTGGAATCAAGGACACTGCTATGGTATCTTGCTCTCCTTATGTGAGCACCTTCGGAGTTTCCCTGTACCTCAATGTCCATTTTCTCTCCGTTTTCATCCAGTGCATGTACATCAAGTGTGATATTACGTCCCCCGACTGCAGCGCTTTTCATTTCTTCCTGTCCGCTTACACTGATAACCTTGATCTTTCTCTCCAAAATGATTCTAAGCAATAGCTCCGTTGCTTCTATATTCTTATCAAATACCCGGCTCATCAGGTCATCATCGAATAAAGTAAGTCCATCAATCAGCTTGTTGATCCTGTCCTGGTTCTGTATAACCCTGCTGTTTTTATCTTCTGCCATAGTTTCCCCTCTTTCTAAGTTCATATTATCATGTTGCACTTTCTACTGCAATTAAATTTCTCTGAAAAATGTGTGGTGGATATTCCAAAGACGTGATCATTTATATGTTTGAATCTATAACCGAATGAATACAGAAAAAATTTTAAAAATTTACAAAACCAGATTATTTAGAAAAGGTGCGCATAGCTTTAGGCTAGGTCACCCTAAAGTCACCCTAAAGTCACCCTAAAAAAAATCCTCAAACCCTTGATTTTCAAGGATTTGAGGAATGCTGGTGGCCGGACTTGAATGTTTCCCCGCTGTCAGAATACGCATAAAAAGGAGATTTCTGCGGTTCCTTCTTTTCGTTACAAACAAATTACAAACATTTCCTCCAACCACTTACCGGAACTGCATTTTCCATTCTTTCACGATACTATCTAACTGCGCTTTATTATAAAATCTTCGTTCCACCGCAATTATCATTCCCAATGAGGAAATATACAGTACCCGAAACGGCTTAAGCCAGTAAAGCGCAAAACAGCCTATACTTCCCATAACCAAAACCATATACGCTATTATAATTCCCTTTATTCCCATTTTAGAAAAAACACTTCCTACAGCGCTTGTAACGCTAATATCAATATCTTCATCCGTTACATAATTATAGACATTTTCTATTTTCTGTACTTCCTTGTCAATCTGCCTTGTGACTGACAGTGTTTTTCTTATACCGACACCGCCAAATACCACGAATGTCATTAAAATCATAAAGAGAATTAATAGCCTTTTAGAGCGCAATGTCAGATATTCCATGCTCAAAATATCTTTTACGGAAATCGCCTGTGTCTGATTTGAGCGGTTCAAATAACCATTTTTCACTTGAAAATGATTTCCCTTTACTACAAGATATTCTTTCGTCATAGTTAGGTTTGCTGAATTTCCTGTTATGGCTTTCGCACTAATCTCTTCTGCCATAATTAAATCATTTCCTTTTTCATTTTGTTAAATTCTTCCTGTGTAATTACTCCCTTCTGTAACAAATCTACCAGTTTGGTAAGTTCATCCGCTTTACTGTTTGAGGAAGAAGCCGACTGTGCCATACTTGCTACAGCTTCCTGTAACTTATTTGCGACCGCATTTTCACTGGCTTCAATAGCTTTATCTTTCGCAAGACGAAGTTGCTTTTGGAATAAATCTATTTCCTGTTGTGTAAACCAATTCTTGTCAAAACCAATTTCACCACCGGCATACTGAATGGTAATCAATGATACCTTTGACCTCTGATACATATAAAAACAAAACGTAGGAATTGCAAACAATACCAGTTGTAAAATAACATCTATTGAACCCATTGACGATGCCGATGCAGAAACAGGTTGAGATTCTGCCGCATGAGCGGTCATAGTCCAAAAGCAGATTAAACCAAAAACTACTACAATCAAACTGATAAAGCCCCATATTTTCCACGCTATATTAGTGTAACTGTCTGTTCCCGTGCCAGTGACATCCTTTAAATCAACTGTTCTGGATTGCTGATTTTTAATTATCTTCTTATTTCCCTTTGCATCGTGGCTTATATAATAATTATTCCCTTGAAAATAAGCACGCTTATCACTCACAACAGCAAATCCATTTCTGACCGTACCATCTTGAAAGAAGTTTTCTACATAGGAATTTCCTAAAACCGTAACCAGCTTTTCATTTGGTGACATAAACAGGCTTTTGTACTTCCCTCCGTACTTGCTTTCGGTCTGTCCTTCTTTTTGGACACACTTCGGGCATACCCCATCAATCAGTTCTGTTCCACATTTCTCACAATAATTTTTCATAACGCACCAACCTTTCTTATGTAATAAAATTAAATTCATGTGACATTATATCACAAAACTGCCATTTTGGACACTTTTTACTGCTATTTTGGACAACAATTTCAACAGAGGTGTAAATATGGCTGAAAGAATAAATCAACACAACAACCCAATAGTAGGAACAAATATACGGAGACTACGCAAAGAGCGTGGTCTGAAAGCCGTGGATGTAATAGCAAAGTTACAGTTACTGGATATAAATGTTAATACTGGTATTTTCAGTAAGGTGGAAAAAGGCAGAAACAACCCCACTGTTGAAATGCTCATAGCACTCACGGATATTTTCCAATGTGATTTTAACGAATTTTTCAAAAGGTAGATTTTTACTTTCTAATTGTTTTGTTCTGTCACACAATTTTATTTGTTTACTTTTTGCGTTTCGAAAATGAGCAAAAAAACGAAACGCATATTTTTTTGCTTTTAACCACCGTAAAATACCCCTTTTTTACAAAATTATTTTTTTATTTGCTAAAACGTTTGTTTATATGTTTGTTTTATTTGTTCATAAAATGCACCTATAAAATCAGTTGTTCTTATTTTCGTTAATTGTTTTTCCTTTTTTCATTGTATTGTCTATGCGTTTCTTTTCTCTTGCAAAATTTAGAAGTTGGAATTGATGGTTTTAGAAATTAAAATTTTTACTTCCGCTATGTAATTTTTGATTTTGGAAAAGATGAATTTAGAAATTAGAAAAGATACTTCTAGAAATTGGAGAAGACACATTTAGAAATTAAAACACTACTCTGAAAATAAAACCATTCCAAACTCTTTAGAATGGTAGTCTGGCGCTTTCTTCTTAAAAAAATTATTTCTCCCATATCTCTCAAATTCAAACAAACAATTTTTTATTTAAAAGAATGTATATAGGGTATGTCATAGACAAATTTTATGAGAAAGGAGTGTACGCATGTAGGGCATAACACCTAATATACCATTATTCCGAACAACTTATATTACCGAACCCCCAGCTTCCTAAAAGCCTAATATCCTAATTACAGTCCTTTTTGCGTTACCAAATGCAATGGATATTTCTAATGTGACTATAGAAGATGTATTGCAAAACAATTCTTCCAGTAGTATTTTAGGACTAGAAGGAATCGCAGAATTGTACGAGCATATGAAATTAGAAAAATTACTCTCACAATGCTGTGATTTAGAAAAAATTAAATATCGTGAAGAAATCAATCAATATTACATTGTAATCAACCGTAAGCAATTTACAGCCAATAGTCGGGATGCTTTACTCTTAAAGCTATATGACCATTTCTTCGGCGCTCAAAACCGCACTTTAGCAGAAAGCTATCGGGAGTGGATGCTATGGCGGAAAGAAATAAAGACTAACAGTAAAACGCTTCGTGAAAATGCAAATGAATGGAAAAGCTATATTGCAAATTCAGAGTTGGCAGAAATGAAAACCAAGGATATAACGATTGCACATTTAGAAAAGTTTTTCTATGCCATTACTGCCGACTTTGCTATTACTTCCAAACGGCTGACTAATATCAATGTGGTATTAAACGGCATTTTCAAGCGTTCTGTGTCCTTAAAGCTGATTCCACATAATCCGCTGACGGATGTAGACCTAAAGCCCTTTCGTAAGCGCTGTAAGCCCAAGAACAGCACCAAAGATAATTATTCCATAACGGAACGCAAAAAGATTCTTGAGTATTTATCTATGCGTGAGGATGCCTATGCACTTGCTATTCAGTTATCCTTTTATCTGTGTGTCAGGATCGGTGAATTACTTGCGATTAAGTATAGTGATATTGAGAATGGTTTCTTGTATATCAACCGCAGTATGCGTGGCACTTACGAAATGGACGAAGATATGAATTTCTCCGTTGGAGAAATAACCAACGAAGAGCGCATCAAGGGAAATCAGTCCACGGGCTTTCGGCAGATTCCATTAACCGACAAGGCTCTGACCATTGTAGAAAAGGCTCACCGCCTATATCCCAATAATGAATATCTTTTCATGAGGGATGGCAGACAACTGATTCCTAACACCTTTAACGAGGAGTTACAGCGTGTATGTGATGCTTTAGGCATCAAGTACCGCTCTAGCCATCAAATAAGGTTTACCGTGGCTACCTTGCTTTATGAACAGGGTGTGAGTATCACCAAAATATCTTATCTGTTAGGTCATGCAGACACAGCGACAACGTGGCTCTACATAAGGAAAAACAACCCGGACGAAGCAACCATAAATGCCATGAAAACACTGTTAGACTGACGGAAAATTTTACAAACAATTACAAACAACTTTTCCCTGTAACGAAAATAGGAGAAACGCTGTAAAATCAACGTTTCTCCTACTCTCTCATTCATGCTGGTGGCCGGACTTGAACCGGCACGGAGTTGCCCCCGAGGGATTTTAAGTCCCTTGCGTCTGCCTATTCCGC
>CAKPLX010000068.1 GCA_934167785.1 uncultured Bacilli bacterium | reverse complement strand
ATTATATTGTATATATTTGGAGGTGTAGTTTATGGATATAAATACAAGATTAGAAAATGAAGATTTATTTGATTCCCAAAATGCTAAAGGGAAAAATAGAATTGTTGCTTTAAATAATAAAGGAATATTCACTGTTGAAGACTTTATAAATTGCGATATTGCTACTATAACAAGTACTTCTTATTTAAGAAATTATTATGTAGCAATTCAATATGCTTTAAAATATAAATATAAAGGAGAACCTTTAGTAACTGATGTATTGTTAGAACAAGAATTTGAGATAGATCGTTTCAGAGTTCGTCATGCTTCTCCCCAAATTCATATTAGGTTCGCCAAAAAGCTTGGATTTGAAAATTATATGATATCACAAATAGTAAAAGGCGAAATAAGAAATAAAATGGAAGAAAATAAAGATTTCTACCAACGGGATATTGCAAAAAGTGGAGGGTTTAAGCAACAATATTATTACATATCAATGATGGAAATTTTAAAAGTTATAGCACAGTCTGGAGATAAATTAGCACAATTTTATGTCGATTATCAAGAACAGAAGAGTCTTGAAGAAGGACAACAAAAATCCAACACTGAAATATTAGAAAAATTAAAAAATGAAATAGTTTCATTAACAACTCAAAGAGATAAGCTTGATGAGAAAATTCGTCAACTTACAGAACAAGTACAAAAACTCGAAGGAGGAAATATTTCTAATGGAAGAAAATAATGTTGATATTGAGAAAATAAAGCAAATAATTCAAAAATTAAAAATTGAAATTCTCGAAAAAGAAGATAAAATTAATGAGTTATTAAAAATAATTAATGATGAAAGCGATGAGGAACTGGAAGAAATTTAAAGTTGCTAAATTAATTGTGATACAAATAAATATAGCACAATTATAGTGTATTTAATTGGAGGAAATAATAATGTATGAGAAAATAAAGAAGTTAATCAGTGATAAAAATAATAATTTAGATAATCAAACCCTAATGTATTTTACAAATTACTTCTATGTTTTGGTAAAAGACGGATTAATTCCAAATGGTATTACGTTAGAAGATTTAATAGATAATGCTATACGATATGCAAGTAAAGTTGAATTTTATGATGAAAATCATAGAGTGTATTTGGAAAATGGACCAGATACAAAGGGATTGAGAGATCCAGATACAAAAACAATATATATACGAGGCAATTTAGAAGAGCCACTTAAAGAAATTACAATTTATCACGAATTACATCACGCAGTTCAAACAAATCCTCAAAATAATGAAGTTGGAATTAATCAAGAAAGTAATATTGGAAGATTGATAATGGAAGCACAAACACAGTATTTTGCTGAAAAAATTTATTCAGAAATTCACGGAGTATCTTTTGATGAAAAAAGAATTCCATCTGAAAACTTAAGAATGATAAATAATGGAACAGTTATATCAAATTTACACAACTATGAAATGTATGATACTTTATTAAACAAACTAGCAATTATGATAGATGTATCAAAAGATTACTTTGTATCAATAAACTTTTTATATAAAAATAATGAAGGATTAAAAGATTTAGAAAGAAAGTATAATGAAGCAAGAGCAAAATATAAATTACCTTATGATTTTGAAGGATTATTATTAGTATTAGATTATATTTATTGTGTTGACTTAATGGCATATAAAGATAATCCAGATAAACAAACTATTTTATCTGGAAAAGAAACAGAGTCTGGTTATGAAATACACCCAGAAAAATATTTTAAATTATCATTACATCTTCAGAGAAAATATATGACCGGATTTGATATAGATAACTTCTTAGCATTAGCTGAATCTGACGGCAATTTTAAAGAATTTGGCAAATTTGTTGTAGATAATGAGAAAAGACAATTAATATCACAATTTTTAAGTACATATACCCCACAAGAACAAGCTGAATCACATAAGAAAAAATAAAATATTAAAAATTAAGGAGGTCGATTTTATGTTTAAAATAGCAAAATTAGAAAAAGTTAATAATGAAAAAGTTACTATTAATTTAGCTACGCAAGAACAAAGTCAATATGAAAATGGCAAAAAAGTATCATTTGAGAAATTTAATACCTTAACTTTTGATATTTCCGGGGATGATTATTCATTTGGATTTGATTTAAATTGTAAATTGGAAAAATTATTAGAAATACCAATGAATGAAACTATAGATTTTAAAGATTATATTTTTGGTGGTGAAACTTGGTTAAATGTTAAAGGATTAAATGGTGTTGAGCCAGAAATGGATATTAAAATAACTAGGTATTTAAAAAATAGATTTATTATCTTTTTAACATTTTATACTGATTATAGTTATGACGAAAATGACTATTCTGGAATGATTGAATTTACATTTAATTTAGATGATTATTTAGGCGGTGAAAATAAATGAGTTTAGTTAACAATGAAGAATTAAAAAATTTAACAAATACAACAAATGGGAGTATAAATAAACAAGTTGTTGATTTCGCTAAAAACATTTTATTTTCACAATTAAAAAGTTATATTTCAGATGAAGAACAATATAAAATAATTAATGATAAAATATCAAATATGAAAATAGAGTTATTATCAAGTCCTAATTTTAAAGATAAATTTTATGAAAGTAATGGCAAAGGTTTTTTACCAGCTGCTTTTGTATATGGAGGTATTATTTATTTTAGAAATGATATAAATTTTGATATTAATGATTTTCATAACTTAATTCACGAAATGTTACACATCATATCTGAAAATGGTGAAAAACATGGACTATTACAACTTAACAAAGAAAAAAATTATATGTATGGTAGAGGATTAAATGAAGCATTTACAGAATATCTAACATCATTAATATTGGAAGATAATTTTAGAGGTTATTCAAAAGATTTTGAATATATAATTCAGTTATTTATGATTTTAACAAATTTAGATATAAAGGACTTATTTAGTTTATATATTTCAAAAGAAGAATGGCTAACTGATGAGATAATAAATACATTTAATCCTAATGATAATGAATTGGTTGGATTGATAGTTGAATATGATAATATGTTGGATCCAAATAAAAAACTTAATCCTAATAATGTATTACAATTTTTATTCAATTCAATTAAAATAAAAATTAATAACAATGAAAAATTAGATACTGAAAGATTACAAGAATTATTAAGAGAGTATTATAACTATTATTACGATATGGATCGTGATTTAGAAGTATCTACTAAGACAGGTATGGCTGAAATATTAGACATTTTAGGCCCTTATAAACATAAGATGAGCCATTAATATTGTAAAAAGATGTAAAATAATTTATAATATATATGAGGAGGTATCGTTTATGTATGAATCAGAATTGGTTGATATTTTAGTTGGCATTAGTGAAGGCAATTATATAGTAGAACAAAGACAAGTTCAAAAAGGCAGTAAGCAAGCCGAAGAAGCTAAACAAGTTATGGCAGTATTAGCTTATAGAGGAATGAAAGAAGGAAGCGCTATTTATAGAAAAGTTGGAAAAAGTTTTATGCAATTACACCCTGAAGTTGATTATCCAATGATATTAGAATTAGTAAAAACTTTTCAAGCTGAAGAAAGTCATTCTAGATCAAAATAAAGAAAGGAGAATATTATTGTGGAAAATGAAAATCAAAAGTTAAAAGAAGAAATATTAGATAAAGTGGAAGACATTGATTATAATAAGGTTAGTCCATTTACTAGAGATACGACAATACAAAGAAAAGCTAGTGAAATTCAAAAAAAGATAAAAGCAGAACAACAAACGCGAAATTATACAGATGATAGATTTGAAAGAGTTTCTGATAGAAGGTTTTACGAAGAAAATCATTTACCAATTCCAGATAGTTTAAAAAAAGCTGAAGAAAGAGCTCAACAAAAGAAAGAACTTGAAGCATTAAAGAAAAAAATTGAATCAAAACTTGCTGAAAACAGTTCATTAAGTCAAGGAAAAGGTCGTTAGAATATTGACACAATTTGACAAAACCCCTTAAATGTGCTATAATTTAACCAGTTGTGAAACAATGGGGGGGTTGCAAAATAACTAAATAAGCATAATAGTAATCTCATTGTATCTACAATGAGATTTTTTTAGGGGGAATTTAAAATGGAAGGAAGAACAAAATTTAACTACGGTTATAATAGTGGATTAATTACTATGAAGGATATTAATTATATGCTTAATATAATTAATTCCAATTTAAGTGAAGAAGAAAAAGCTATAAAATTATATTCTTTTTGTAATCTACATAGTTTGATAAGTAATAGAGATCTTTATAATACTTTGGAATTGGAACAAGTAGAAAAACTTAAAGAATTAATAAGAGTTTATAGAAATTATGAAGCTAAAGGTTTATTTAAAAGTGCTAAAAATCCTTATAAATGTACTTTAGAAGAAATTGCATTAAGATTAAAAAAAATAAATTCAGTATTTGAAATTATGAATTCTGAAGCTAAAGATTATGCTAAAGTAGAACAATTATTATCACTATTTAAAAGTGCTGAAGAATTTAGAAAATCTTATGCCTTATTTAACAAATATGGTAAAAAAGATGAGCGTTTAAGTTCGGCTAGAATTGCACTTGATAACTTTGATTTATTATACGCTAAATTTAAAGAATATGAAGCTAAAGGTATTATTGATAATGTTAGATATGTATTAAGTATTCAAGACTATTTACAAAATTATAAGTATGCTAAATTTGCAATAGGACACTATATTGAATCATCAGAAAGTTATAAAGAAAGTGAATTTTTATCAGAATTAGGATTAGATAAAGACACATTTAACTTCTGTGTTTCAACAATAGAAGAATTAGATGTTGATTTATATAGGCAATTTTTAGAAAAGAAAGAAATTAATAATAAAATTCGCTGTGTAAAAAATGCTGAAACAATTACTAATTTAGCAAATGGTATTAATACTGGTATCTTATCAGATGGAACACAATTTGATTTGTTAGAATTTACAAAAAGAATACCATTTAAGAAAAGTAATAACTTTACCGTTGTACTAATAGATTTTATGAAAAGAAATAATCCACAAGATATGAATACAATTATAAGATACATATATGGTAATGGATTAAACACACCATCAGCTTTTGCACCATTAGATTTAAAAGGAATATATACTACTAAAACAACTATAAATGGTGTAGAAATAACAAATACCGATAATGATATTATTATAGACTATTTAACAGTTAATAATATACCATTAATTCACAAAACCTATGTACTTGCTAGAACAAAATATCTAAATGGTGAAATCACAGCCGAAATGGTACAAAAACAAAAAGAACAATTAGAATTAAATAAAATTCCAACAAAAGTGTTGATACCAAGTAAAAAATAAATTTAATAGGAGGATAAAAAATGGAAAAATATTTAAGTTTATTAATAGAACAATTTAAACAAGCTAATAACATTAAAAATGTTGACATTAATTCTCAAGCTTTTATATCAGAGTTTTCAGAGTGGATCAAATTGAGACAAGATGTAAGTAAAAACTATTTAGCATTATTAGAG
>CAKPLX010000067.1 GCA_934167785.1 uncultured Bacilli bacterium | reverse complement strand
TTCTAAAATAGAAATACCAAACACACCATTAAACAGAGAAATTTTTGGAAGTGAAGGAAATCAACATAAAAGAAAAATAGCTAGAGCATTGTTATATGGAATTTACGATGTAGAAAACCACTTTTTCTTAGATGTAGAAATAGATAGAGTAGATAGTAATGAAACACGATTAGCCAAAAAGAATATTGAAGCCATTCAAGAAATAATAGGAAAAAATAAAGAAATAATAATATTTGATAGAGGATATCCATCAATAGAGATATTTAATTGGCTAGAAAAACAAGGAAAGAAATTTGTAATGAGATTAAGTAGTAATGATTATATAAAAGAAAAAGAAGAGATGACAACAGAAGATGAATTTATTATAATAAGATATACGTATCCTAGACTAAATAAAATCAAGAAAACAAATCCGGAATTTTATGAAGAAATAAAAAATAAAATAGGTATAGAATTAAGGATAACCAAAATAGAAATAAATAAAAAGACAACTGAATATTTAATATCAAACTTAGACAAAAATGAGTTCCATAAAGAAGATTTAAAAGAAGTATATGGAAAGAGATGGCAAGTAGAAATATCATATAATAGCATAAAAAACAAATTAAAAATAGAAGAATTTACAGGGAACTTGCCTCAATTTATATATCAAGATATCTATGCTCAAATAGTAGTCTATAATCAGATACAAGATATGCTATATCCCGGAAGAAAAGAAATAAAATCCCCTAAAGGAAAAGATTATAAAATTAATGAAGGAAAAGCAATAGGAATATTTAAAGAAAAATACATAAAAATAATGTTAATAAAAGACAAAAGAAAAGCAATAAAAGAATTAGATTTATTAGAAAAAGAAATAGAAAAATATGTATCAATAGTACGAAAAAATAGAAAAAGTAGTGTACGAGAATGGTCGCCAAGTAATAAGTATAGAACTAATTATAAAACAAGTTTTTAAAAAATGTACTATATAAAATAGGACTTTTGCGTTCATTTTTCTAAAAATTTATAATAAACAAAAAATAGTGCAATTAATTAATTCAGTAATTACACTATTTTTTCTTAAGTTGTTGACATTGAGCTAAGCTGGTGGATATTTATTCCTTGAAATATTCAAGAAAATCTTGAATAAAAATATAATAAATGATAAAATTATTTCAGAGTAAAAAATTAAATAGGGGGTCTCTGAATGACTATAAGTTATGACAGACTATGGAAATTAATGATAGATAAAAAAATAAATAAAACACAATTATGCGAAAAAGCAGGAATAACAACAAATGCAATGGCAAAGTTAGGAAGAAATGAGACAGTGCAAGTTGAAATTTTGGCAAAAATTTGTAAGGCTCTAGAATGTAATGTAGAAGACATAATGGAAATTATTCCAGAAAAGCAATAAGGATTGGAGGAAAAAAATGTTTCATGAATTAATAAAAAAAATATGTGATGAGTGGTATCAGTCAGAAGATTGTAAAATAAAAAATATTATTAATTATATAGTATCTCAAGATAAGTTAAGGGATGCTCAAATTGAATCTATAAAGCTATATCTATTTTTTAAAATTTATTGCAAAAACCAGTCATTAGAAAAACTTTTTTCTGAAGGATACTTTTTACAAAATATAAATTTGGATGAATTGCCAATATCTAAAAATTTAAATGATTTTTTGCGCGATAATATAGCGGCAAGGCAATTATATGAAATAGCGTTAACTAATGAGAATTATAAAGAGCTAAAAGAAGAAGTTGAAAAAAACTATTTATCATTAGATTTTAAAGGGATTTTTAGAAAATTCTTTCATAATACTAATTATGCAAATTATATATATTCATTACCAATGGGAGCAGGTAAAACATTTTTGATGTCTGCATTTATATATATTGATTTATATTTTGCAATGAATGAACCATATAATAAAGTATTTGCACATAATTTTATAATTTTAGCACCATCTGGATTAAAAAGTTCAATTATACCGAGTTTAAAAAAAATAAAAGACTTTGATGTAACATGGATTTTTCCAGAACCAATAGCAAGCAATTTAAAGGGTACATTAAAATTTGAAATATTAGATGCTGTAAAGACAGAAAAGAAAAGTAATAAAATCAAAAATCCTAATGTAGCTAAAATTGCACAATATCAACCTTATAAAGATATGTTTGGAGTTATATTATTAACAAATGCTGAGAAAGTAATTTTAGATAAAATTAAAATTGAAAATGAACAATTATATATTGATTTTGAAACAGAAGATATAGCAAGTAAAGTGGCAAATGAATTGAGAGAAACAATAGGGAAAATTCCTAATTTAGCAATATTTATAGATGAAGTTCATCATGTTGCTGATGAAGAAATTAAACTTCATAAGGTGGTAACAAATTGGAATAGTACTGGAAATGTAAATGAAGTAGTTGGATTTTCGGGAACTCCATATTTAGATAACCCTGAAGTATTTAATATAACAGATAAAATTGCAATCAAAAATACAGACATATCAAATACAATTTATTATTATCCTTTGACGGCAGGTATAGATAATTTTTTAAAGAGACCTAAAATAATAGCATCTTCTGATAATAATTCATTAAATATTATAAAAGAGGGATTAACAGAATTTTTTGCAAAATATATGGATGTAAAATATAACAATATTACTAGTAAAATTGCAATATATTGTGGAAATATTAAAAATTTGGAAGAAACAATATATCCATTTGTTTCTGAATTTGTTACGAATATGGGTATGAATCCCAACGATGTAATTTTAAAATTTCATGGTGGAAATAAAGAATATTCACTACCAAAAGAAAATAATTTAGAGTTTGAATCATTAAATACACCTTTATCAAGAAAAAGAATTATATTACTTGTGGGTATAGGAAAAGAAGGATGGGATTGTAGCTCATTAACAGGGGTTATTCTATCTCAGAAGGGAGACTGCCCTACAAAAATGGTATTACAAACAACATGTAGATGCTTAAGACAAGTGATAAAAGGAAATAAAGAAACTGCACTTATATATTTAAATCAAGATAATGAAAAACTATTATCTAGTCAATTGAAAAAATCACAACATGCTACTCTTCAAGAATTACAAGAAGGTACAAAAAGAAACAATTATATTACTAGAGTTAGTAGAATGAAATATTTAAATATTCCAGAAATTGAATATTATAAAATGAATATTAGATATGTAGAAGAACTAAAGGAAGAAGCAAAGATTTCAAGAGATTTAAAGAAAATACTTTCATGTGATAATATAAAACAAAATATAATTATTACTGAAAAAAATATAAATGATGAAGTAGTAGAAACAAATATCAATGAAATAATATACGGAGAAAAAGTAAGTTATACAAAATGGATTTTAAATATTATAAAAGAAAGCTTTGGATTTATTACAATGGATATGGTAAAAGAACATGAAAAAGAACTTAAAGTAATATATAAAGCAATAACTATAGATTATAGTATATTAAATATGACTTATAATCATAAAAAAATAAATAACTTAATAAGACAAGCTTTTTATGATAAAAGAAAAATGATTATAAAAAAAGAAGAAGTACCTGAAAGTGCATCTATACTAACAATATCAGATATTCCAACAATAGATTGTTCAAATAAAGAATTACAATATCCTAATGATGAAATAACTAAGAAAATATTAGAGAATGATATTAAAGGAAATGATAAAATTAATTTAGATGACTTATCTAAAGAACAATTACTAGATTTAGTAAAGAATAATCCAGAAGCATTATTAAATAAAAGTAGAGAAGAAATATTGGAATTAAAAAAGAAAGATAAAACGTTTCATTATATTCCTTATGTATTCAGCCAAAGTTTATTTGAAAGAAATTTTCTAGAAAAGGTATTAACATTTTATAAATTTACATCTAATAATTTAGAAATATATTACAATGGAGATCATAATATAGCATCATTTAGAATTGAATGTTATAAAACTGAAGACAAAGTAGTGAAAAAAGTAGGATTATATACACCAGATTTTTTGATAATTAGAAGAGATAAAAGTAACAAAATAGATAAAGTATTAATTATTGAAACAAAAGGCCAAGGATTTAAAAATCAGCAAGAATTTATAGATAGAAGAAATTATATTGAAAAAGAATTTATAAAATTTAACAATAACAAATTTGGTTATAACAAATTTGATTATTTATACATAGAGGATACTTTAAACGAAGATCAGATTATGAGCAAATTAAATGATAAATTATATGAATTTTTGAAGGAGGGAAAATAATGGCAGTTAAGTATATTCCATATTTTAAGGAACCTATTGAAGGACAAGCAATTCTTGATAATTTTACAAGAACAAAAAGAACATTAAAATATGCAGATAATGATAAAGTATTAGATAGAATTGAAAAAGGAATGCCTTTATATGAAGTAGAAATTAAAGAAATAGTGGGTAAAGATAATACAGAAAATATGATTATTAGGGGTGAATGCGTATCAGCTTGTGCTTATTTAAAAGAAAACAATATAAAAGTTGATTTAGTTTATATAGATCCTCCATTCGCAAGTGGAGCAGATTATGCAAAAACAGTATATATTAGAAGAAATCCAAAAGTGGCTGAAGCTATAAAAAAAGCAGAAGAAACATTAGATATAGAAGAACTAAAAACATTTGAAGAAAAAATGTATGGAGATGTTTGGAATAAAGAAGCATATTTAAATTGGATGTACGAAAATTTAATGGCTATAAAATCTATAATGAGTGATTCTGCTAGTATATATGTACATTTAGATTGGCATATATGTCATTATGTAAAAATATTAATGGATGAAGTTTTTGGCGAGGATAATTTTATGAATGAAATTATTTGGTATTATGAAAATAAATTTACTTTTAGTTTTATAAATAACTTTAATTCTAATACTGAAAATATATTGTTATATGCTAAGGATAAAGGAAATCATGTTTTTCATCATATAAATGTTGAAACCAAGAATAAAAGAAAACAAAATAAAATAACATGGGATCCAGAAGCTAAAAAAATGGTTACAGCAAAAGATGAAAATGGTAATGTGATTTATTATGAGTCAGATACAAAAATAGCTACTAATAT
The DNA here is from genome assembly GCA_934167785.1 of uncultured Bacilli bacterium. The sequence goes on along the minus strand of CAKPLX010000067.1, from coordinate 450 downwards.
GTGGTCTATACCAAGATTAAATTCTCAAGCTAAAGAACGTAAGGATTACGATTATGCAACTCAAAAACCAGAACCTTTATTAGAACGTATAATAAATGCATCTTCAGATGAAAATATGATTATAGCAGATTTTTTTGGAGGATCAGGAGTAACTTCAAAAGTAGCAAATGATTTAGGGAGAAGATTTATACACTGTGATATTGGAATTAATAGTATAGAAACAACAAGAGATAGGCTATTAAGTGCAGGGGCATCATTTAAAATAATGGATATTAATGATGGTGTTAATCTATATAGAAATCCTGTTCAAACAATGGATAAAGTTAAATCATTAATTCCTGGATTAAAAAATGATGATAGTGTGCCAGAATTTTGGGAGGGTTCTATAAATGATAGTAAACTTGGAGTAATACCTGTATATATTCCAAATTTAATAGATTCAACAACAAA
>CAKPLX010000066.1 GCA_934167785.1 uncultured Bacilli bacterium | reverse complement strand
GTTTTTCCCACATTTCCAGATGCATCTTTTGCATAAAAATAATATGTTCCATTTCCTGTTGCTGTGTATGTTTGTGTTATTTGTGATTTTGTATTTGTTATGCTTGTCCAACCTCCTGATGATGCTGTTAACCCTGAATTTGTGCTCCATTGATAATAGCTTATTCCTGATGCTGTATCTGTTGCTTTGGCTGTTAATGTTACATTTCCATTTGTCCAGCCTGTTGTTGATGCTGTTGGGGTTACCATTGTTGGTGCTGTTTTATCTATATTAGAGATACTTATACTTGTTTTCCCTACATTTCCAACTGCATCTTTTGCATAAAAATAGTATGTTCCATTTCCTGTTGCTGTGTATGTTTGTGTTATTTGTGATTTTGTATTTGTTATACTTTTCCAACCTCCTGATGATGCTGTTAACCCTGAGTTTGTGCTCCATTGATAATAGCTTATTCCTGATGCTGTATCTGTTGCTTTTGCTGTTAACGTTACATTTCCATTTGTCCAGCCTGTTGTTGATGCTGTTGGGGTTACCATTGTTGGTGCTGTTTTATCTATATTAGAGATACTTATACTTGTTTTCCCTACATTTCCAACTGCATCTTTTGCATAAAAATAGTATGTTCCATTTCCTGTTGCTGTGTATGTTTGTGTTATTTGTGATTTTGTATTTGTTATACTTTTCCAACCTCCTGATGATGCTGTTAACCCTGAGTTTGTGCTCCATTGATAATAGCTTATTCCTGATGCTGTATCTGTTGCTTTTGCTGTTAACGTTACATTTCCATTTGTCCAGCCTGTTGTTGATGCTGTTGGAGCTACCATTGTTGGTGCTGTTTTATCTATATTAGAGATACTTATATTGGTTTTTCCCACATTTCCAGATGCATCTTTTGCATAAAAATAATATGTTCCATTTCCTGTTGCTGTGTATGTTTGTGTTATTTGTGATTTTGTATTTGTTATGCTTGTCCAACCTCCTGACGCTGATGTTAATCCTGAATTTGTGCTCCATTGATACGCTACAATTCCTGAACCATTATCTATTGCTTTTGCTGTTAATGTTACATTTCCATTTGTCCAGCCTGTTGGAGATATTGTTGGTGTTGTCATTGTAGGTGCTGTTTTATCTGCTCTACTAAAGTTGGCTGTTACTGTTATTGCACTTGCAATCGTTCCACTTGTTGATGACCAACCTGTAAACGTTGTTATATATCCAGTTGCATTTGTTATATTGGCTGTTGCTTTTCTTCCATCACTTAAAGTCAATGTTTGTCCACTTACTGAATATGTTGTGCTATTTCTTGGAACTATCAAACTAGTTGTTGATATACTTCCATAACTTGAATTATTTACGGCTACTGTTACTGTATAAAATTTAGCTCTTAAATCTAATGGACCTGCTCCTAATGTTCCACTATCAGAATATGCAATATTTACTCCATCTAATTTTGCTCCATATATTTCCCACTTTGTTCCATATGGACTTTCTCCACCATAATCCTGAACATATCCTTTATCTACTCCGCCAATTTTCAATCCAACATATATTCTTGAATTATATCCGCTCCAATAAGTAGTTGTATCTACATCAAAATTTAAATCAATATTGTAATTATTTACTGTCCAATGTGCATAATATGTTACATTTCCTGCTGGTGTTTTGGTTGTTGATGTTATTTGTGTTCCTCCTGTTGTTTCCGTATACCAACCAGCAAATGTATATCCCGTTCTTGTAGGTGTGCTTAACGTTCCTAATTCAGAATTATAGCTTTTGTTTACACTGGTAACTCCCCCTCCTGAATAGTTTTCATTATATGTTATTGTTACACTTGGAACGCTTACCTTTTCACCATATCTCATAATAGAATTCCCTAAATTATCATATACATACACATGAGTCCAATATTCTCCTGCTTCATTTTTATGATCTGTAGTATTTACATGATATACCCATGTTGTACCATCAGATTGTTTTGTTCCTCTTGCAGATACAGTGTTTGGCCAATCTGATTGAATGTCATCTTGTCCGTTTGCAGTTGTCCATGTTGGAAATTGTACTCTATTTACTCCTGAACCAGAGTCTTGAACTCCATAAACATATACATCATATCCTGTGGTTTTTATGTTTTTTATTTCTGCCTTTGTTATTGTTGGTGCTTCTTTATCTATATTGGCTATTTGTCTACTTGCTGTAATTACATTCCCTGCTGAGTCTGTTGCTGTTGCATATACATATCCATTTGCTGTTATTGTTACGCTTGTTGTTGGTGCCGTTGCCTTTGTTGACGCTGTTTGTGCATTTGCTAATGTTGTTCCGTATCCTGCTTTTCTTGTATTTGATGTTGTTACATCTGGATATGCTATTGTTGCTGTTATGTTTTGATTTGTCCATGCTGTTGTACTTGGTGTTATTGTTATCGTTTTTGCTCCTACTACAAATCCTCCACTTACTTTTACTGTGCTTGCTCTTGTTCCTGCATTATCATATACATTTGTCCATAAGTAATATGTTCCTGCTACACAGTCTGTTTTACTTACTGTTGTTCCATTTGTGAATGTTGTCCATGTTGTTGGTTCTGTTGTATTACTTGTTGACCATGCATATTGTAATGTTTTCAGTCCACTTCCTCCTGTATCTGCTGCTGTTATTGTGGTTTTTATTGTTGCATTTCCACTTGTTGGTTTTGCATATGAGCCTCCGTTTTGACTTAATGTTACTGTTGGTGCCGTTTTATCTTGTCTTAATACAATACTTGATACTGCACTTACATTTCCTACATTATCTACTGCTCTTACATAAATTGTTGTATTATAATTTGAATTCCATGTTCCTTTTATGCTCTTTTGATTTCCATTTGTTACTAAATCTGTTCCCCAATCTGTTTTCCATGTTTTATTATCATAACTATATTCAATCCTATTTATTTTTGATTGTTCATCTGTTGATGCTGCTGTTATTATTACTGGTTGATTTGTCCATGTTCCACTTGTATATGTACTTCCAGTATCGCTTCCTATTTTTGCTGTTATTACTGGTGCTGTTGGTGCTGTTTTATCTATATTGCTTATTGTTATAGCTTTTGATGATACATTTCCTATTGCATTTCTTACATATACTGTATATGTTCCACTTTCTGTTACTGTTGTTGTTGATGAATTTTTCCATTCTTGATTTGTATTCCATCCATATGGACTTGCTGTATATAGCCCTGATTCTGCATCATTTGCTGTTACTGTTACATTTACACTTTGATTTGTCCAATTTATATTATCTGCTTCAAGTTTTGTTATTGTTGGTGCTGTTTTATCAACTTTATTTACAGTGAATTCTTTTGATGATACATTTCCTGCTATATCTTTTGTCCATGCATAATATGTTCCATTTTCTGTTATATTTCCTATTGTTGCATTTATTGTTTGTTTTCCTTCTTTATTTAAGTTATCTATTCTTGCCCATAATTCTGCTACTGATGCTGTTGAAGCATATGTCGGAATTCCTAACACATATTTGCTATATGCTCCTATTGCATAAAACCAATTCCCATGCCCTACTGAACCATTTATAAAAGTTGCTGTGATTGTTGATTTAGTTAATCCTCCCCAATATTGTCCTGTCCAATCCACATGAACTGCTTTATAACCAGCTGCCGTTTCATTTCCAGTTCCATTTGCTACTGTTACTTTTGCTGGATTATCTTTTTGTATCCATCTATTATATTGATTTGTATCATTTGGGTATTGTAATAAAAATTCAAATTCCCCATTAGAATTTCTATAATTTTCTAAATCTGATAATACACTAAATTTATATCTACTATTTGTTGATAATGCCTCTGCTTCTGATGTAAATAATTCACTTCCATTTACACAATTATGATAAAATACTCTTGCCCATGTTGCTCCATTTTCTACTTTTGTTGGTACATTTGTTAAATCTATTTTATTTGTTGAAATCCAATCTGTTGGTTGTGTATTTGCATTTTGGCTGATTCCATATGCTACTATTTTTGATGCATCATTTGCTACTATTGTTGCTGTGTCTGCATATGTTGTATTTGTTCCTGTTGTTACTGATGTTATTGTCGGTCCTTCTTTATCTATATTAGTTATCTGTCTACTTGCTGTAATTACATTCCCTGCTGAGTCTGTTGCTGTTGCATATATATATCCATTTGCAGTTACTGTTACATTTGTTGTTGGTGCTGTGGCTTTTGTTGCCGCTGTTTGTGCATTTGCTAGTGTTACTCCATATCCCGCTTTTCTTGTATTTAATGTTGTTACATCTGGATATGTTATTGTTGCTGTTACATCTTGGTTTGTCCATTCTGTTGTGCTTGTTTTTATATTTATTGCTATCTTTTCTTCTCCAACTATAAAAGCTTGACTTTGATATAAATATTCATTATCTACTTTTACATATAAATAATAGGTTCCTGGTTCACAGTCACTTTTTATTGTCTCACTATTATTTTCTATTGTTTTCCATTCTAGCTTTGATGATGTCCATGCTATTTCTATTTTGCTTGCATTCTCTACTTTTACTTTTGTTTTTATTGTTGCTTTTCCTGTTGTTGGTATTGTATATTTTCCGCCATTTGGAGCTAATGTTATTCCAACAATTTGTATCTCATATTCTATATTTGCTCCTGCATTACTTTCTGTTATTATTATTTTTGTGTTCCCTATTTTTTGCGGTATTACCGTTACCTCTGTTCCACTTACCGTTACTTTAGCAATTGTTTCATCATTTGATTTTGCTGATATTGTTCCATTGTTTATTCCTGATACTTGGATTTTTTTATTATCACCAACTGTTGTTATTCCTTTTGTTTTTTCCAATGTTAATTTTACAATTTTTATTGTTATTTTTGCTTGTGCTCCACCGTTTGATTCTGTTGCTGTTATTGTTGTATCTCCTGCTTTTATTCCTATTACTTTATCATTTTCCACTGATACATAATTTGTATCTATTTGTGAATATGTTATTTTTCCTTTATTCTGTCCACTAATTTCCCCTATATCTGTATTTTTTCCCTCTGCGACATATATTGTTTTATCTTGTAATGTTGATAATTTTACTGTTACTGCTGTATAGTATTTTGTATATTCTCCATCCTCCCCTTTTATCCAAGTATATATTGTTTTTCCATTTGTTGTTGCTTGGATTGTCATTTCATTTCCTGATAATACCATTTTGTTTCCATCTACTGTTTCAGAATATGCATATGTACTATTTGCTCCTCCAAATATTTTTATTTTGTTTTGAACTACATTGGTATATACTGTTCCTAATGTATTTTTTTTTTGCCCTTTCACTTCTCCTTTTAAGGTCGTATCGGCATATACTTGTATTGTACTTGTTTTAGAATTTATATAATTATCATATTTTTTTTCATATATATCATTTATTTCTTCTTGTTGTTCATAGCTTTTTTGTATTGTATTTAATTCTTTTTCTTGTTTTTGTACTTTTGTATTTACACTCGCATATATTGCTATTACAACAACAAGAAAAAATAGCATACTTAACAATGTAAATGAGGTTATTGATCCTTTGTTATTCTTAAATTTTTTATTTATATTTAAAATTTTTTTCATTTTTTCACCTTTTATCTCATAAAATTATTCTATTTATTTATACCATAATTGCAATTTTTTATCAATATTTTTCATATATAAAAATCATAAAAAATAATACCTAGAATTCAATAAATTCTAGGTATTATTTTTA